>JAPPKT010000273.1 GCA_028819675.1 Caldilineaceae bacterium
AGGTGCTGGGGTCCATGAAGATGCATTCCATGCGCTTGATCAGCGGCGGGCGGAAACCCTTGTAGGTCGGGTTGGCTTCGACCGCGATCTTGTTGCCGGGATCGAACTCAGCCAGAACGAAGGGGCCGGACGAAACCGAAGTTTCCAGGCTGCTGTTGTAGTACGGGCCATGCTCTTCCAGGGCCTTCTTCTGCAGCGTGAACGCGAACTTCATCACACCGGGAAGCGGCGGGAAGACATCCTCCGTCTCCACCTCGAGGGTCAGGTCATCCACGGCGCGCACGCCCAGCTCCTCAGGCGGCAGCTCGCCGGCGATGATCTTGCTCCAGTTCTTGATGCCGCCATCGGCCAGGAAGCTGTAGAACCAGGAGAAGTCCCAGCCGTGTTCCGGCGTGGCCGTGAGTCGGAAAGTGGCCTCGTAGTCATAAGCAGTCAGCGGCGTGCCGTCGCTCCAGACCTGGCCCGGCCGCAGGTGGAAGGACCAGACCTTGCCGTCCTCGGAGACGTCCCAGCTCTCGGCAGCGCCGGGGATCACGTTGAAGTCCTTGTCCAACGAGACCAGTGTGTCCTGGAACAGGTCGGCAAGGCAATACCGGTTATAGACCGCCACTGGGAAGTCAAATGTGGAGGCGCTCTGGTTTATGTCGGCCGCCACCCTGTAGACCTGCTCATCATAGGGCTTGGCATCCGCAGGCAATTCCGTACCGTAGACGGTAACGTTGCCCGCGGTTTCTTCCATCGCTTCCTCGGAAGCCGGCTCCATGGCTTCTGGCCCGGCTGCCGGCACACAGGCCTGAAGGAGCAACCCCAGGAGGAGAAGCACTGGTAGTCCGTAGGTGAACCATCGCGTTCTGCGAACAGCTTGTGTTTTCATTGATTTCTCCTTTGACTATGGTGGATACACAAAAAAGGTGAGGGCTTGGGAACCCTGTCACTGCGTTAAGCCTGCACGGCTTAGCGGCATACACGATTTAGAATAGTAGCGAGGGACTCACTCGACAATCTCGCACGATAGTCTAAGGCAGTGTGCCCATGATTACAAATTCCAGAGGGGGCGCGCGCAATCTAAATCCCGGGTCGCACGAAAAACCGGGCCACCCCGTCGGCCTCCTGAATACAGCAGGACAATGGCCCGGTGTGACCCAGTCTTCATGCACTATCTTTGCTTTACAGGCGACTTGCTTTTGGCTCCGGTTCGTTTATGAAAATACAGGCCGCCGCCATCCTTCAAACATTCAGTAGTTACTCTGCCCAGGACCCCTGCGCCATCATGCCGCCGTCCACATTTACATATTCGCCCGTCATGAAGGAGGCGGAGTCGCTGCTGAGAAAGAGAACAACCGAGGCAATATCCTCCGGTTTGCCGATGCGGCCCATGGGATGCGTTCTTTCCGCGGCTGTTCGCAGCGCCTCCAGGTCGTGGTTCACACTCTCCATCGCCAGGCTGGTCTCAATGGTGCCGGGGTTTACAGCCAGTACGCGAATATTCTGTTCCGCATACTCCAGCGCCAACTGCTGTGTGAGCGAGATCATGCCCCCCTTGCTGGCAGCGTAGGCCGGCACGCCTTTCATCGACTGGCGGCCCTGCACGCTCGCAATGTTGACGATAACGCCCCCGCCCTGCTTCAACATGAAAGGCACCGCGTACTTTGACATCAGGAAGCCGCTCTTCAAGTTGACGTCCAGTATGCGGTCCCAGGTCTCCTCCGGAAACTCGTGCGCGGGTAGGTAGCTGTCCACCGGCTGAATGCCGACGTTATTGACCAGAACGTCCACGCTGCCCGTCGCTGCGGCCTGGTTCACCAGCGCCTCACAAGTTGCCGCCCCGGAAACATCGGCGTTGACAAAGGTAATCGTTCCGGCCACCGAACTGCTTTCGGCCTCCATCTTGGCGCCGGCCTCCGTGTCGACGTCGGCGCAAAATACGTGGGCCCCGGCCTGTGCGAATGCTCTCGTAACGCCTTCGCCAATGCCCTTCGCGCCGCCTGTCACGATGACGGTCTTTCCGCTGAAATCGCTCATAGTACTTTCTCCATTGGTTCAGAGGTTTTGCCGCTATTGAGTCGTGCACACATTATCGTTCCAATGCCAGAAATTCCGCAATCGTCCGTGCCTCCTCTGGCGTGACGCCCACTGCGGTCATCGTCGTTCCCGGCGCAAATCGGGTGGGATTCTCGATGAATTCCGCCAGATTTTCTCGCGTCCAGACGACGTCCAGCCCGCTCACCGCGGCCGAGGCTTCGAAGCCCGCAACGCTGCCTGACCGCCTGCCAATTACATCGGCAAGGTGCGGGCCGGCACTATGTTCAGCCGACAATCTGTGGCAGCCCGCACAGAATGCAGTGAAGAGCCCGGCGCCGGGATGGCCCGTACCCTCGTCCGGTTGTGGGAACGGAGGAACCTCATCCGCTGGCGCGGGAGCGAGGTATGGCGTCCCGAATGTATAGCTGCCCTCCCAAACGGGGCCTCTCCAGTAGACTTCGCCGTCAGGGCTCTCCTCGCGAATCACCTGTCCTGTATGAATGTGCTTGATCTCATAAGCGGGCAGAGGACGCACAACAAGGCAGCCGCCCTCAAACACGGTGCTGCCTACGCCCCGATCGAAGGAATTGAAGTCATAGACGTTGAAGCCGAACTGCCTGAGTTCTTCGGAAATATCGTTCGCGTGCACCGGCGTTATGTGCAGGAAGAATCGGTTACGATAGTCGCCTGTGCTGCAAGGGATTCTCAGATAAATCAGCAGGTTCTCATGGACGAACACTTCGAATCGGGAACGCATGGCCGGAGTGCCGATATCGGTCCCATCAAGTCCACGAATCAACGGATCGACATCTTCGTCCACGAGGCTGAAGACGTCAATGCACACATCCTCTGCGTCAAACGAAAAAATCGATCTTGGGTCGTTTACCAGTTGGCAGTACAGCGGCGCGCGCTGCAGGAAAATGACCTTGGAAGAGTCTGTCAGCAACGCAACGCGGCCATCCGCCATCTGCGCTATGTCGCGGATACGTTCGCCGAATCCGATCCGTTCGATGTTGGTGACCCGCTCTTGACGGATACGAACGCGAAAGAGTGAACCGCTTCGCAGAGAACCGACCAGCAGATCGTCCCGCCAAAGGGGAAACTGCTCGCTATCGCTGACGATCAAACTGGAAACGGCAATTGCGGGAATCCACGCATAGAAAGGTTCTTCAGAGCCTTCGTGCCGGCCCTGTTCCTCGTTGTACGGCCATATCCTGTCTCCGTAAAGGATGCCGTAGGTAGCGAAAGGCCAACCATAGTCCAGCCCCGGCCAAACCAGGTTGAGTTCATCGCCTCCCTGCGGGCCGTGCTCGGTCAGCCAGAGTTTCCCCTCCGCATCGCGTGCCAGTCCTTGTGGATTGCGAAAGCCTGTGGCAACGATTTCGTTCCGCCCGCTCTCAAGTTCGATGCGAACCAGCTTGCCCAGGTGCATATCGGGGTCAACGACCGGCGGCCTTTCCGGGTCACCACCCTCGTTGCGCAAATACCACTCGTACCAGGCGTGGTCGCCTACGGCAACCAGCAGATGCTCTTCGCCGTCCATCAACATCCGCCCTCCCGCCTGAATTCCCCCGCCCACCTTCGGAATATCCCCTTCCCAGTTGCCGAAGATTGGCGTTTCCAGGCAGGGATTTGCCGTGAACTCCGTCTTCCAGCCTCCTGAAACCGCAATTTCCCCTTCGCCCAAATTCAATCTCGTTGATGAAATCCGAAACTCTACGCATTCGCCCACAAGATAGTGATGGGAAACGAACAGAGTAAACTCCTCTGGTGACTCCTCTTTGAGCAGAATGTCGGCGACGCGAAATCCGACCCAGCCGATGCGCTCAGCAGGCGCAGTCTCGAACATTGGGACTCGACCGGGCAGGTAGTCTACCCTTCCTTCCGTCTGAATCAGCGCAATCCGCCCTCTTGGCGTCACCAGAAGCAGGTTTCCCCCGAGCGGCTCGATGGCTCCGCCATCACCGCGGAACCTTTCAAGTTCAACTGTCAGAAGTTGGAGCTCATACAGGTGGGTTCTCTTGGTAGGAGGATCCGGGTCGAAGACCCTGCTTTCGCTGGCAAAACGGGAGGACGCCTCGATCATTGGGGCACTCCCGGGAAAAAGTGACAAAGTCACAGTCACCATAAAAACCAGCAGTAGAGAGGAAAGTCCTTGTCGCCTTCTCACCAGGATCTACTTTTTGACTCTGGGGCCGGGCATCGTTTCCATTTCGTCTTTTTCTTCTGGGACCACAACCGCCGCCTTCGTCAACCTCTGTTGTTCGCGTCGACGAAGCCGGCCTGTAGCTCTGTCTATCACTGATCTCCCGCAAGAAACTCGACGATCTGCAGGGCCTCTTCCTCGGACACTCCGGTCCCTGCCATCGTCGTTCCCGGTGCGAACTGGGCGGGGTTGACGATGAACTCGACCAGATTCTCCTGCGTCCAGACGATCTCCAGCGCGGTCATGGCAGCCGTGGCGTTGAAGCCTGCCACCTCGCCGGCCCTTCTGCCTATCACGCCATTCAAGAGCGGACCGATATTGTGCTCCCCGGTCAGTGTATGGCAGCTGCCGCAGCGCACGGCGAAAAGCTCGGCGCCGGCTGACGGGACCTCCGCATCCGCCTGCGGATTGGGCGAACCCCCTCTGTCCGTCACAGGTACAGATGTTTCCTTGAAAGTGAAGCTCCCTTCCCACACAGGTCCCTTCCAGCTGATCCCGCCGTCCGGTTCTTCCACGCGAATGACCTGTCCGGTGAAAATGTGCTTGACGGCATAGTCGGGCAGAGCGAGGGTTACAATACATCCGTCCGCGTGCACGGTTGTGGCGACGTTTACTTCGTCAGCATTGAAGTCGAGTACGTTGAAACCCAGCTGTTCGGTCTCTGCGACCAAATTCGTGGCATCTGCAGGCGTAACGTGCAGGAAAAAGCGATGATCCAGATCACCATCTACACAAGGGCTCTTGACATAAGTAAGCCGTCCATCTTCGAGGTAAAGGCTGAAGAGTGAACGAATAATGGGGCTGTCGAAGTGTGTGTCACCCAGGGAACGAATCAGAGGGTCTTCTGCAGCCGCGGTGATTCCGGCAAGATCGACGCAGATTTCCCCCGCATCATAGGAGTAGATAGACTCGGTATCGTTCGCAGACTGGCAGTATACCGGGGCCCGTTGCAGGAAAAGAACCTCTGCGCCGTCGGTAAGGAGCGCCAGGCGGCCGTCCGGCATCTGGGTGATGTCTCGCATCCTCGCGCCGATTTCAATCTTTTCAACATATATGACGCGCCCCTGGTCCAGGCGCACGCGGTACAGTGACTGTGTGATCAGCGAAGAAATCAAGAGGTCGTCCTGCCACAAGGGAAAATGACGACTGTCGCTGACTATCAGGTTGGAAATCCCAATCGCCGGAATCCAGGCATAGACGGGCTTTTCGTACCCGTCATGCCGGCCTTGAACCGCGCTGTACGGCCAGACCTTGTTTCCGTACTGGATTCCATGGGTAGCGTATGGCCATCCATAGTTAGCCCCTGGTCTCAGGAGATTGAGTTCGTCGCCGCCCTGCGGCCCGTGTTCCGTCTGCCACAAGTTGCCGTCCTCATCGCGAGCAAACCCCTGTGGATTCCGGAATCCGATGGCAACGGCTTCGACCTCCCCACTCGCCAGTTCGATTCGCAACAACCTGCCAAAATGAGAATCCCAATCGATGGCCGGGGGCGGCTCCAGCGGATGTTCTTCCTGGTACCATTCAAAGTAGGCCTGGTCGCCGGTCACCAGGAGGAGATGACCCGGTCCGTCCATCAACATGCGCCCGCCGGCCTGGATCCCGCCTCTGTGGGCGAAGTTAAAGATGTCGCTGTCGATACAAGGGTCCGCAATGAATTCGGTCTTCCACTCACCGGACATTCTTGCTACGGAGTCTTCAAAAAGCAAATCTGTCGAAGAGATCCGAAATTCCACACATTCGCCGGCAAAGTAATGATGGGATACGAACAGCGTGAATCTGCCTTGCTCCTGTTGCTGAAGCAGAATATCAGCCACGCGAAAGCCGATCCACTTTATCGGCGTCTCCGACGCAGACTCATTCATCGGCACGCTGACCGGTAAGTACTCGACCTCTCTCTCCTCGTCAATCAGCGCTAGACGTCCCCTCGGCGTCGCCACTAAGAGATGGTCTTCCAATGGTTCTATAGCGCCCCCCCAAGTGGAAAACGACTCAAGTTCCACGGCGTCGACCTGAATCTCGTATAGGTGAGTCACCAGAAGCGAAGAATCTGCCAGGGTGACTGCCCGCAAGTCAGCCCAGTCTACAGCCGCCTGGACCCAGCTCGGCCGCAGGAAAAGAAGCGTCAACATGAGCAGGGTAGCGCCGACCTGGAATGCCGCGCAGCCAACCCGCCCCAATCTGCCCTTCATGAAGGTATCAGTTCTTGATTGAAGCACGATCCTGTTCCTGTCTGCTACGAGTCGCTGCCTGAAGGTGCATCCCCAAATGAGGGCGAACTTCCCCATGCCTCGGGTCGCTGCGGAGCCCCAACCATCCCACGATCAACTCTGATCCAGGGGGAAAGGCAGTTCTCTCTCCTCACTCCTCTTCACTCTCTCCTCGCTCTTTTGGGCGGTCG
>JAPPKT010000080.1 GCA_028819675.1 Caldilineaceae bacterium
GTCATCAGCAATTTGGCACTCAGTGACAGCTACGTTGTAACTGGGCCAAAAACCGTGGGGCAGTTCCATATCTGTGCGGGTAAGGGAAGTCCGAGACACGCGCTTTGGTACTGGAGGTGCCTGTGACTGAGCAACCGAAGCTATTCAGCGCGCAGGCCGATTGCCCCGCATTTTTTGGCGCTTCCTAAGTTGCGCGCCACTGCAGCAGCGCATTTGCCAATCCTTCCACCAGAGGCTGGATATCGCTCTCCTTCCGGCCGGCCTCCAGCCGGGCAACGAGACGGCAAACATCCGGGACATCCCAATCAAGGAGTTCGGACAGACCCCGGAGCTTTGTCTTGGCGATCTGCGACGGGTGGTCGGACGCGGAGTCGTAGACCGAATCCAACCGATTCATGCGATCGGACAGTTCGGCGGGATCCATGCTCAATTCCCTGGCGGCCTCCGAACTCTGCCGCAGCCGATCCCACACCCAGACTTCCGGCGCGGCACGGCTGGGAATAAACAATACAGGCACATCACGCCCAGCGCCTTCCCGTATTTTCTGTTCAACATTGGAGTCCCGTTTGTCACCGTCGACAACGAAGACGAAGCTCTGAATCTGGCCGAATTTCCTGAAAGCGATCGCGTGCATCGGGAACTCGTCGGCGCCGGTGTCCCGCCCGATACGAACCGATTCTCTCCTGATTCTCTGTCGCGGCAGCAGGACGTCAAATACGCCATGCAGAATACCTTCGGCCGCATCATCTTCACAAAGCAGATTAAGCGCGTCGCCCGAGCGCCCGTACAGGGCGTCCTGGACCACGTCGCGATACGCCGGACGCACCGCGACCTGGCCCATTTCGTCGCGTTCGAGAAAGATGCGCCCGTGCGCGGGTACGGCATCGAGTACCACCGGGCTGTGGGAGGTCACGATGACTTGTAGGTCGTTACGCAGGGCAAGTTGCTGTAGTTGCAGCATGAGAAGCTGCTGAACCCACGGGTGCAGTCCGGCTTCCACTTCATCGATCAGGACCAGCGCGCCTTCGAGTTGGGCGATTTCCTGCGACAGCCGCAAGATGGCGCGCTCGCTGGCGGCCATGTGCAATTCGGAGTATGACGCGCCGCCTTCCTGGGCAGCGAAGAGTAGGCTCTTGCTGCCACTGGACAGTTGTACGACTTCCGAATACCGGAAGGGAAGCATACGCTGCGCGAACTCGACCTGCGATGCTGTCAGGGGCAATTCCAGCGGCGCGGAATTCAAGCGTGACATGCTGAGCACGCCGCGAACCTCAGATGGATTGCTCAGGTTGCTGAGTGTTCTGAGATAGAGCGGGCGCTCCGGCTGGCTGGCGTTCTTGCGACCGAGGAAGCTACGGTTCCAGCCCTTGGCCCGCCGCCATCGCATCGACCGCCGCCCGTCGGGCGTCGAATAATCGAACTCAATGACGATTTCGTGCTTCTCGTCCTCACGCTTTCCCAGTCTGGGCCGGTAGTCGGGAAATAGAGTGGATGGCACGAAGTCCTTGACGCCCGCTCCCGGCACCCTGTAAGCGCAAGCGGCTGCGAATAGCACCGTCGACTTGCCGCTGGCATTGCCGCCGGCGATAACGCTCACCGGGTAATCGAACGTCACCCGGATATCGTCCATGCCGCGAATGCCCTGCAGGTGGATTTCCGCCAGAAAATGTGGCAAGTGGGATTTCTTGCCCTGTAACTGTTCCCAAAGGTCCCTGAAACGTTTCTCGATCATCATGGCGCTCCTTCATGTCGATTCCTCATTCTTGCCGAAACCAACGCGGCCGAGGGGAGCACACCGTGGCATTGGCGATATGCCGACAGAACTCAAGCCGAAACATGCTAGATGCGCTTCTGCAAGTCTCTGGACAATACCGAAACCACACCAGGGACAAGCGGTTGCAGTTCCCGAAGTCGATTGCGAAGCGCCAACATGACAACGACCGCGATCTGCAGTGTCTCCGCGCTTTGTTGATGCTCGGTGCCTCGGTCAACCGTGGCGAGCCTGCCTTACGCCGCCCAAGGATCGACGGTCTTCAGACCAGCCGCCGCGAATGGAGCCGTGTCGCGTGTTGCCACCATCATCGCGTTCGCCGCTGCGGTCGCCGCAATGTAGCCATCGGATACCGAGATCGCACGACCGGCAGAACGCGCTTTCGCCATCAACTCGGCATAAGCTTGCGAAGCCGCCAGATCAAACGGCAATACCCGACCGGCGAACATCGGCAATACCTGCTTCTCCAAGTCCTCGTGCAGCCGGTTGCGGCGTCGCCCGCTGGGTAACGCCCGGACTCCGAAGCGTAATTCAGCAACGGTAATGGCGGACAGATACAGCGTCTCCAGTGCTTGCGCGTCGAGCCAGCTGGCCACGCGCGGCGCCGGAATCCTGCGAAGCGGCTCCGACACCACGTTGGTGTCTACCAGGATCATTCGAGATCGAGCGGCAGGGCCGGCGCCGAATCGTGCCGGGCAAATGCTGCCGCCTCATCATCCGTCAACTTGGCGCGCCGTCCGATCTTGGTCAACAGCGACCCCAACCCGACCCGCCCTGCCGGCAGGACCGTTTCTTCCAGAATGGCGCGCACCTCCGCCTCGGTGCTGCGGCCCCGCAAGGCCGCACGCACACGCAAGGCGCGATGCACCTCGTCGGACACGTTGCGCACGGTCAGTACCGCCATAGTCGATAACCCTCGGTGCTGCTCATGCTGTCAATATACCATCATGAAGTCATACGGGCAATCAGGGAAACACCAAAAACTGTGGGGCAGTTCCAGATCCTTGTGGGTAGGGGAAATTCCAGTCAGGGGCCTCGGCACTGAACGTATCTGGGACCGAGCAACCGAAGCTACCCGGCGCGCTGGCCGATTGCCCCACATCTTTGGTGCTCTCCAATAATGCTCTCTATGTAGCTCGTCACGACGTTCCCCTACGCACCCGCCTGCAACCGCTCGACAAAGACGGCGTGCTCAGGCAGGACAATTGTCAGCCTCGAAGGCGACCACCGCCCCAAGAGGAATTGAGGGACCAAGTAGCGTGCTCATGGCGTCAAAGGACCTTTCCGCCACCGCCACGCGCCGGCAAGAGGCGCTCGCCACTATCCTGCGAGCACGCCCGCAAGCATGCCACCGATCGCCGTCGCGCGCCGAGCTCGGCAAGGCCCTGAAGATCGGCAATCAGGCCGAGGTGGACCGCATCCTCACCGGTCTGGCCAAGAAAGGGTGGCTGCGGAGTAGCAGGTGACCAAGCCCTTCCCTCTTGACTTATCGGATAAAATATTTTCTAGATATCTTCCAGATAAATTAACCTGACTTTCTGCCACGTGTGATGGAGGTGATTCCAATGAACATCTTGAATATCGAACGGGATATCGAAGAGAGCTTGGCTAACTTGGCGACCACAGCCTTGCCGGCGGTGTTGGAGGGGCTGCGACATTTGCCTGTGAGCGACCGAAACCCCCAAGTGAGCATCCGCTACCAGCACAACAGCCGAAAGGTCCGAGCAGACGCGGATGCCAGCTATTTCGATCCAGAAAGTTGCGAAGTCGTGATCAGATTCGAAACCCCTATGAATGACGGCCGACACGAGAACAGTGCACTTGATCCCGATGCACTCGCTGACGCGTTCGATTTTGAGGCTGCGGTTGGTCAACTCCTTATCGAACTCGAGAAGGCCGAAAGCACACGCCCGTTCGTTGGCCTGAAATGGTTCCGCGACCACATCCTATCTGAGTGCGACCACGATTGGTCGCACGATTCGAGAACGAGGCATCTTTTGCTGCGGCACGCAACGGATCAGCACCTCGTCTTGACCAGCCAAGTACCCAATCCGAACGAGCCTCACCACCCGGTCACTGCCATACGGGTGAATCGGAGGCATCCCCGCTTCCAGACCGGCGATCCCGGACGCGCCAACGATTTCACGCCGGTTCGCATAAAAGGCGGCTTGATCTCCGATACGGTCCTCGGCGGCAGGCGCTGATCAGGCCGATGGCAAGCGTATATCTGGACACGAGCGCGTTGATCAAGCGCTACATCGAGGAAGAGGGGACGGCGCAGGTCATTGCCCTGACAAAGGATGGCGGCTCCGCCCAAGTCATCATTCTGGACATCGCCTTGCTGGAATCTCGGTCGGCAGTCCGCCGACGAGAGCGCGAAGGCGACATTTCGGATTCTGACGCCGACCGGATTCTCAAGCAAATCGAAGAAGATGCATCGTCGTCTTTTCTGCTGCAGCCTTCGACCTCAGCGGTGATGGGAGAGGCTGCCCGGTTGATCGACCGGCATCCGCTGAGGGCCTATGATGCCCTTCAGCTCGCTGGATGCCTGGTAGCTCGTCGTGGTGCAAGGGGGCCCCTGACGTTCGTGTGCGCAGACGTGCGGCTTTGTGAGACAGCAAGCCTCGAAGGGCTGACGGTGCTCAATCCGATGTTGCCAGGGGATAGTTCTTGACCCCTCTTGGACGAGATCATGCACTTCCCAATAGAAAGAAAGCGTTACGAGAGATCAGCGTTTGGTCAACCTTAACTTTCGCGAAATCGTCAACTACGGTGGGCAGCCACCGGTCCAGGCTCAGCAGAACCCGCCCCTCCATTGCCATGGCTATTGTGTCAGTTGTGAAGAGTCTGGAGTTCTTCAACAGGTTGGCGGTCAACTGAGCCTGACGAGTCATGGATGCGATTCAGACGATTTCGAGACTGTTCTTGGATCGATGCCAGCGAACCCTGCCGTAGCGCGGTCTACTGCGGAGCCGGTTCTGTTTCTCCTGAATGATCCTGGACCCGATGTGGGTCTTGGCGAGGTCATACACTACCGTGGTTTCCAGAAGCAGCCGCCAGTGAACATTTACTACTGGGCTCCTGATTGTGAGCGTTGGCCGACAACCCCTGATGAGGTGGTTTGCTGGGGAATTTGGGGCATCTACTTTGCATACCTGATGTGGCGCCATCAGCTACGAAACGTCTACATCACCAATCGGGTAAAGTGCAAATGGCGGGATGAAAACAATCAGGCTAACCCACCTTGGCCAATCGTTGAGCATTGCGTGAAGCGCTTTTTGACCAGGGAAGTCGAATTCTTCGCTCCGCAATTGGCGTTTTGTTTTGGCGGCAAGGCAATGAGAACGTTTCAGAATTTGGTACTACCTCTCGTGCCAAACTGCCAGCAGGTGGACCTGTACCACCCGAGTTTTATCGACAAATTTGCGCCAACCAAGGGATTGACACAAGGGGAAGCTATTGCGGCAAACGATGGCTGGATTCGAGACTTTCTGGAGAGGTTGACATAACCCGGGGTTATCTGGTGTTATCGTGCGCCGTGCAAAGCGCCACTCCTCAGCGGGTGCGAATCCCATCCGGCAACTGCCGCTCCAGCCAATAGCAGTCGGAGCGGATGATGGAGGTAACCATATCGTTGGAGGGAATAGGCCAACAACGAACGCTTATCTGACGGTAGGAGAACCGTTCAGGAAATACGACGTCAGGTCGCAATCACGTATTCGGTGCATCTACTTTCACGTCCTGCAGTGCCTCGAAGCGAACGCCAACGGCTTAAGCGTTAACGAGAAGGCGGATGATCCATCGCGACTGAGCAGTTCAATCAGCAGAACGAATACGAGGGATTTATGAATACGTTTAAGTCGGTTGTTTCGACCTTATCTCTACTGGTGGCCGTCTGTGCTTTGCTGTACACAGTCTGGTCGAGTCACCAGGCCAGACGTCTGGATGCACTACAGGAAGTTCGACGTATTGCGGTCCCCAACTTGGCGCGATTCAACGGCATTCTCAACGCGATCGTGATGGGAGGGCCGCCATCGTCTCCTGAAGAGGAAGAGAGGGTGAGTAATGAGTTGAACAAATTGCCCATGCTTTATGCCGAGGTGCGAGAAGCCTACATTATAAATCTGAGCTACTTTAGAACATCGAGCAAACGTGAGATCGACGGTAAGATCAATTCGTTGGAAACTGCAGTGGCCGCGAATCCTGGCAGCAATACGATGACCACATTCAAGAAGATGGCTGAGATCATGCAACTTATCGAGCTGGGGTCCAGGTAGGTGGTCGGGTACAGAGTTGAGACATCACTGGCACCCCCTTACCCGACCACTTAAAGTGTATTCACTTTGATACCAAGAATTTTGGCAAAGGCTTACTCCGCTTTGGTGCCAACGGCTTCATGGGCCCCTAATCTCCGACAAATTCTTAATCTCAACCGAAACGCACATTGGTCATGCGTCTCCCCTAGCTCCGGTCAGGGGAGCGGATTGAAACTTGCAAGAAAAAGCACTTCGGGCTTGGTTGCTATGTCTCGGGATGCACCAAAAACTCGGGGGCAATCAGGCGGCGAGTTGCTCAGCTTTGCCCGCCGTGTCGTCGTTCTTTAGTCCCGGATACCACTGCTCGAACTTTTCCCGGAGCGCACCGTCGAGGGCGCGCGTTCGCGTCTGCAGCATGAGTGGGTTCTCCCAAGCTGGCCATGTGAATCTTATTCCATCACACGTACAGATCTGCAATTGCCCCCAAGTTTTTGGTGCTTCCCATGAGCGGTGACTGCAATCGGGGTATGGTGGGGAGTGGAGTTGCCCCGTTTTCGTGGACAGTTGATGGCTTCGCATCAAGCAGCTTGTT
>JAPPKT010000277.1 GCA_028819675.1 Caldilineaceae bacterium
TCAGTCAGAGGTTCCCGCAGTCAATCAATGGATAAGTAGGAAGGTCAGGCTAGTAGCCGCAGCAGTTCTGATGGCGGGCACTCTGGCCCACGGTGACCCCCTCGCCGACTTAACCCACAAAGAGAAGGAGAGCCTCGTCCTACTGGTAAAGGCTTTGGACGATGGGCTCATTTTGCCCTTCTTGGCCACTGATTGCCCGGAAAAGTGGGATCGATACACTGATGCTAATGGCCGATTCATTGTCGGCTCAGGGCAGTTCGCTGGCGGGGCTAAATCCATTCCCTTGGGCCCGGCAGGCAATTTGGACTACGGCCATGACCACCCCAAGGCTATTACTGAGGAGTTGAACGGAGGAAGCGCCCACCGAAAGGACGACGATCGTTCTGACAGCCACAGCTCGGCCTCCAACCACCAGCATACGGTGACCATCGCCACGTCAGAATGGCTACCACCTCATTTCGGGGTGGTCTTCTGCCGGCTACGCTAGCGCCGCTCCTAACCACGGGCATGGATGCTTCCGAAATACTGCAAGACACTGGCGTCCTGGGTTACCTGGTACCCTTAGCTGTATTCGCCCTCGGTTGGATTACTGCGGAGTGGCGCTTAATAGACTCCCGGTTACGAAAGATGGGCGAGCGGGTGGCCAAGCTAGAGGGCAAGAAAAGTTGTGACGACGATAAGTAATAATTTTAGGGTACTTGTGGAGATGGACCTGGTGGACTATCACTGACCCGCAGGAGGAGCGTACATAAACGAGGGCGAGAACGTCACCGAGACGGCTACTCGCTAGGGCTGTGAGCGCGGAACCCTGTCGCGCCTACTGAACGATCCGAACACTTGGCCTCAGTTCTCAAAGAGGCCGGGCTTGCTCGTGGCTCGCCTGCAGCGGTGTCCAAAGACCCCCTGGAGGCCACTGGTAAGTGACCTTCCCAACGTACGGACGTTGGTTGGGCGCCAGGGACCGGTCAGCGCACCCTCGATGCGCGCGCCGCGCGCCAAGGGCATGCAGGCCGCGGCGCACTTCGGCCATGTCGGCGGCCAGGGAGTCGATCCGTCGCCCCGAGGTTAGCCGCCACGGTCAGCAATGGCACCAGCACCGCCAGCAAGGCCACACCCACACCGACGATGGCGATTGTTTCGGCACTCACAGGCGTCACCATCCTCGGAGTCCCGCACCAGCGAGCACGGGCACATCGCACGTGCTCGCGGTGCACTCGGCATCGTTGGTCGGCGCGACCGACGAACCCGTCACTTTGCACGCGCTGCCAACCTTCGTGGTAGGATTGAGCCGAGCGAACCCGCGACTCGATACACGGCAACCACGAATCGAGTGGTCCGCGTGAATGCTCGACGTCGCCGGGCGCGGACATTGAAAAATTGCCCCCGTAGCCAGCGTAGCAGTTTGGCGACGGGGGCAGTGCAGGACGTTGCGATGCGAACATTACCCCCGCCCGCCGCTTCGGTCAATCTAGCCGAGCGTCGCCGTTCAATCAGTCCGAACCATCAGGGATCGAGCACCCCGCGGCGCCACTTGGCGCTACCGGGCGCGCAGGTTGCTGGCCTTCCACGTCGTAGATCGGGACGGCGCTTCGACAAGCGACGGAAGGAAGGTGGCGGTGAGTAACGTGGACGGGGAGAGCAGTCTTCGCGATTTTACATCGGAAGAGATCGAAGAGGTTCTTGAGATCTTCCTCGGGACACTAGCTGTGCCCGCGTCAAGGCCGGCGCCAAAAGCCAACTACGGCCCAGCATCCTGACTTGCGTTGATCCGGTGCGCAGCCCGCACGGTGAGATCGTCGGGTTTGCTGGTGGTCCCTGGCAGACCCTTGGCGGAGCGCGAAGGTCAATTTCCGGAATGATTTCCGAGTCACGCTGCTGCTGGACACGCTGAAGATTGGCGTGTGCCCTGGTGGTGACCGTCCCAACGGTCAGCGAGATCTACGGACGCTTGCAGGGGTGACACGAGACAGAGTACATCAAGGACTACCGAGACAACGGCCAAGCGTTGTGCAACGACCGGCTGTAGGCAGGGGGCATTCTCAACTTAACGGTTGTGCTCACTCCGGATAGGGGCGGGGTGCCGGGTTCCTGGGTGGACCGCGCGGCGGCGCGGATCGTTCGAGACGCTGCCGAGCCGGTGCCGGGGGAGGTGCACGGTGCATCTACGAGGAGAAGGGCGTACGTTTGCGCGGTGGTATTGACATTTTGTGACGCGTAGAGAGACAATATGTGGTATGGGCCAGACTATCTCAATCCGGGTTGCATACCGATCACGGCCAGTCTGTCACCCCCTCAAAAAATTCATTCGATTGCCCTTGCATGGTCTACCTACGCCCCACGGTTACCTGATGACAATGTAGTTCCTTGAACTGCTCTCGAAGGCTGTTCCGGGTGTACTCGGGAGCCGGCACGGTACCAGCCATGACGGGGCTTATTACTGAGGCTCCCCCTACTTTAACGGGGGAACGATAGCGGCGCCCCGTTCCGTCGCGGTCCGGGAAACCCGGTGCGGCCGCGTCGATGTGCAAGAAGTAAAATACTAACTAACAGACAAGTAACTTCAAATACAGTCCTGGAACTTCGGCCTAAGGACGACCTATCCACTCTTGTAGTGCCGAGACAGAATTTCGGTCACACGAGTAAGATTCGAGATAGATTGAAGCATCATCTCGAACATCACCGTAAGGTCAGATACCGTATCCAAATCAACAAACTCGGCCTTCATTTCGGGAAACGCTTTGTAAGCATACTCAGTCATGAGGCGGTTACTATTTGATAGATGACCTAGCACCTCATGCAGTTCATCGGTGTTGATATCCACTTCATTCCTCCCCCCTGAGGGAATAGTCTGTCATACTCCACGTTCGCCAAGATTGTGCATACCGCGAAACCGCAGCACCAAGGAACAGGAGTACACACGGTCAAATTGAGGAAGCGCGACGGCTTCCGAGATCTTCGATCACGGCAAGGCTCTTGCCTACGTCGTACACAGCAAATCATCGTACGATCCAGACCGGTCGGCATCCATGCGCCGCGCCGCTTACCGTTGGTCATTCGAACAGTTCGGCATGGGAGCCGGCCCGGGCAAAACGGATGGATCCGCTCGGCCCGTCTGTGTCTTCGAGGCGATAGATCAAAAGGAAGTCCCCGCCGACGTGACATTCCCGGCAGTGCGTCCACGAGCCTCTGAGCGCGTGATCTTGCCACTCGGAGCCGAGTGGCGCGTCGTTGGCGATAAGAAGGATCATGACCGCCTTCAGTCGATTCATGTCGTATCGGCCAGAACGAGAGAGCCGCTGCCAGTCCTTACGGAATTCTCGACTGTAGCTAGCCTGACGCGGCAGGTTGGCCCGTTTACTGGCGGCTGGCCGCTTCAAGTTCCGTAAACATCTCGCCCGGGCTCGTGAATCGCGTCACCATCTCGTTCATCTCGGATAAGGCGGCGCGCGTTTGCGCGTTCGGGACCTTGACCTCTGAACTATCAGCAGTTTTCGAGTCGATCACCGAGGTGTATTTTCCGGTACCAATGATGACGGTGGTTCTTCTTCCATTCGGGGTGAAGCCCAAAACCTTCACGGTCGGGCCGTCCTTAACTAAGTAGGCTTTTGGTTCATTCATAAGTTCCTCCTACGTTCGTATGGCCTTCGTAACTGAAGCAGACGAGGTCCGTGTGTGTCAACCGGTTCACGTCGTGCCGTCGCGTCGGTCCGCCAACCTGGCCGAGCGGCCAAAGTCTGGGTGGGGCCCCCTGGCGGTCGCGTGCCGCGGCTGGGAGGAGCGGTCGGCAGGCCGCCGATGGGCCGACCCGGCGGCGAGGGACGCGAAGCCGGCCCGCCGTGACGAGCCTGAGAGAGCTCCGGGCCGGCGCTCCCGCGCCTGTGGATGAGTGCCGGCCACTCGGTTGAGTTGGTGCTATGGCGTCCAGCGGAGCTGCGGAGTAACGTAACACCACGCACGCGGACTATGGGCTGTCGTGCTCGGTCGCTTACCGTACTGGTCCAGCGCGAGGGCTCCGCAGCTGTTCTGGAACCGTCAACGAGTCGCTTCTCGTGTTCGAGTTGGAGGCGGTGCTCCGCCAACTTCACCTCACATTCATCGGTGAAGTTCCTTTTGAAAGCCCTCTTCGGTACGTTTGATATTGTGCGTCGCTACGACTGACTTCCAAGCCAATGACACCGCTGGGTTCTGGTAGTGGTCTTCGACGAAGCCCGGAATCTCAGCTCGGAGAGCATCCGCGATCGTACCGACGAATGCCTCAATGCGATCGTTCCAGTCACCACCACCCGATCATCGCCGACGAACCCAGTTGCTTCCGCTGTGGTCGCAGCCGCCCACATATCCTCGATGATGGAATATATCCCCCAGCAAACGGTCACCTCCGGGCCGCCCGTAACACTTCGATAGCAGGTTGCCAGGGACGCGCCGCGCCGCTGCCGTTCCGTTATCCCGGCTCAGGTGGAGTCCGTCGGGTTCATAAGGGCGATGAATCCGTCATGGCCGACCTTCTGTATCGCCTCCAGGGCCTCTATCTGGTCGTCTTCGGAGACGCACAACCGGTACTTCTTCAGTGCTGCCTGCTTCGCAGCCCCAGCATCGTCTTGCCCATCCCACACGTTGACGTACATCCGCAGCTTGAACCGCGAGCGTATCGCCGTCCGGAAGCGGTCGCCAGCGCCAGCATGCCGATTTCAGCGACTCGCCGGCGCGACAACGCCAGCCATGAAAACGATTTGCAGAGAGAACCAACCGGGCGGCGCCGACGCCGGTGACCCCAAGTTGGAAAAAGGCGATCGCGTTCGCCTTGGGACAGTGGCCGAAGCTGATCCGCTACCTTGAATCACGCGCTATACAGCTTCTCCAGACGCCACGGAGGCGGACTTGAACCAAGGGGAGCCGCCGGTCGGCGTGACGCCAGAGCATCCGATCAGAAATAGCGAAAGCGCGCCGCCGGCAACGATATGGTGGGATTGGCGCACACCCGTCGGGCGGACGGACGGCGCGGCGTGTTCGGTACCGGTCGGGTGTCGCTTGACCGCCAGCCGAATGTCACAGGCTGATCAGCGCCTCACCTTGCAGGTAAAGCGACATCACGTTTTTTGCCCACTCCCGATAGATGATTGCGACGGGTTCTCGCATGTTGAAATGCTTGATGACCCGGTCAAGGATCAATCCTTCATGCTCGGACACTTTGCCATCCGCATGTGCAAGTGCCGTAAGTTCTAGTACCACGATGTTTCGATGATCTTCGTCAAACTTACCTAGGACCACGTCGAGATCGAACTCAACGGCATCGTATTCAGCGTCCGGAGAGCCCATCTCGAAGCAGTACTGGGCGAGGATTATTCCTTCTTCTGGAGAAACCTCGGCATCCGACCGCGTCACATGATGGGCGAGTTGTAGAAACGCCACCTTCTCATGGTCATGGAGTCTGCTAAGAAACATTAGCGTTTACCAGACCGAAAGTAAGCGTCGGCAGCCCACCCCAAAGCCTCAGTTATAGCGATAGCCGTTGTTGCCTTTATAGCATTTCCGAATCCCGGAATCCACCCGACAAGCTGCCGAGAAATCGTCAGCCCAAAGGTGCGTGCAGCTATCGAACTAATAAGCGCGGCAGCCCCTGACTTAGACATCTCTATGCCGTGTTTTTGCGCGATGCCGATAACCATCGGGATCTGTATGGCCATGATCGCAGGGATGTCTGCGCCCGGAACCTGAGCTAATCCTGCTGCAACACCACCTGCGGCAATGGACGTGGTGTGGATTATCCCATGGATAGTCCCTCTATCGGTCTGACCGTTGAACTGGCCGCTACCTGTGCTACCTGTGCTACCTGTGGGCATGGCTTTGTGTGTCCTCAGGTTAAGCCCCCTCTGTCATGGTTTCCCGACGTTGTCCTGCTTGAGCGGTCTCTCTGCGGCGCTCCCACGAAGGCCCCCTCCACTGCGCCATACATCAGGATCGCTCCTGATTCGTAACGGTGTAACGGTTTCAGATACTTAACAAGAGCATTGTGCACGATGCTCTGAGGTTCAGTCAATATAGTAATTTGGACGTGATCTCGCCTGGCCGGTCCCACCCCAAATTCTTCTGCTCCCGCATCCGGGCGTTCGGCTGAGGAACCCTCGGCACCCCCGCTCAGTTCCCGTCGCCCTGTTGACCGCGCGGACCCTGATCGGCTGACGGGTGGCCGGGGCGTGCTGGCGCTATCAAGTTTTCCGTTCAATCAGGAGTCCCGGCCCTGCCGCCCGAAGGGGCGAAGGGACCCGCTTGAGGCGGCCTCTGTGTCCACCCGGAGGCCCCGGCAGCCGCCGGCTGCGCGGCGGCGTGCCACCCTGTCAGTTGCCGCCGGAGCACTGCACGCGCCTGGACACCGTGCTGTGCAATACGACGTTGCCTGCCCCGCCGCCGGCGACCGTGAAGGTGTCGCCATTGCGACATGAGCGGGCTTCCGAGTCGGAAAGGGGCAGTTGAGAGCATGCATCCCGGTAGGCGGCGCTCAACGCGGCCTGTTCGGAGTCGGCGGTTCCGGAACCTGTCGCCGTACCGCTCGGTGAACTCAGGTCACCGAGCGAGGCAGGGTTGAGCG
>JAPPKT010000071.1 GCA_028819675.1 Caldilineaceae bacterium
GGGGGGGGGGGGGGCCCCCCCCCCCCACAAGGGAGGGCCGAATAGGCCCGACCGCCCAAATGCAAGGAGAGAGAGGAGAGAGTGCTCTGATTGCCCTGGAGAGATTAGATCGTGAACCGGACGTGGCTTAGTCCTCAGCTAAGACACGGAGAAGTTCGCCCCCATTCCGGGATGCACACCAGATTACTGGTTTCGGTCCAAAATGGATGGTGGGAGAGGACACCCGCAGGACGTGCCCCTACCGGCAGTTGGGGAGGGCGCGATTGTTTACTGAAGAGACCCCGAAATTATGCCTTCTGTAATCAATACAGTTATCATATGGCGGCATATCATATGGCTTCCCGTCAGGAAGTAGACCAGGCTGGCGAGACGCGGATTCTCCGTCCCGCTTAGCGCCAGGCGACACCGTCAGACCAATTTACAAGGGGGTGAAATGGCTCGACAGGACTATTTCAACGCACGCGATACCCTCCAGACGCGCCGCGGGCCGGTCGCCATCTACCGGCTGGACGCTCTCGAAAACCTACCTTCGGCCAACGTGAACCGGCTGCCGTTCTCCATCAAGGTGCTGCTGGAGGCCGCACTGCGCCAGGCGGAAGGCTTCGAGATCACGCAAGACGCGATTGAAACCATCGCCGGCTGGGGGCCGGATACTGCCGGAAAAGTTGAGATCCCGTTCAAGCCGGCGCGTGTCATCCTCCAGGACTTCACCGGTGTGCCCAGCGTCGTCGACCTGGCCGCGCTGCGCAGCGCCATGGCGCGCATGGGCGGCGATGCCAACAAGATCAACCCGGTGGTGCCGGTCGACCTGGTCATCGACCATTCGGTGCAGGTGGACCGGTTCGGCTCGGCGGCCGCGCTCTTCTTCAATGCCGAGCGCGAGTTCGAGCGCAACCGCGAGCGCTACGAGTTTCTCAAGTGGGGCCAGCGCGCCTTTGACAACTTCCGCGTCGTCCCGCCGGCTACCGGCATTGTCCACCAGGTGAACCTGGAGTATCTGGCCAGCGTGGTGCAGACCTCGGCCGCGGAAGATTTCGACGCGCTGGAGGCGTACCCCGATTCACTCGTCGGTACCGACAGCCATACGACGATGATCAACGGCCTCGGCGTGCTCGGCTGGGGCGTGGGCGGCATCGAGGCCGAGGCCGTCATGCTGGGCCAGCCGATCTACATGCTCATGCCCGACGTCGTCGGATTCAAGCTGACGGGCGCGCTGCCCGAGGGTGCGACAGCGACCGACCTCGTGCTGCGGGCGACCGAGATGCTGCGCCAGCAGGGCGTCGTGGGCAAGTTCGTCGAGTATTTCGGACCGGGCCTGGGCCGGCTCAGCCTGCCCGACCGGGCCACGCTCGCCAATATGTCGCCCGAATACGGCGCCACCATGGGCTTCTTCCCGGTCGATCAGGAGACGCTGCGCTACCTCGCCGACACCGGGCGCGACCCGGAGACGATCGATCTCGTTGAACGCTACTGCAAGGAGCAGGGCCTCTTCCACACTGAGGACACGCCCGACCCCATTTTCAGCGAAACCATCGAGCTGGATATGGATACGGTGCGGCCCAGCCTGGCCGGACCGAAACGACCCCAGGACCGCATCGCCCTGTCCGACATGAAAGCGCGATGGGGCGGAATGCTCTCGGCGCCCGTTGGCCCGCAGGGCTTCGGCCTGGAAAGCGCCGAGTTGGACAACAGCGCCGAAGTCAGTTTCAAGGGCACCGACTTTTCGCTGGAGCACGGCGACGTCGTGATCGCGGCCATCACCTCCTGCACCAACACCAGCAACCCAACCGTCATGATCGGCGCCGGCCTGCTCGCAAAAAAGGCGGTCGAACGGGGTCTGGACGTCAAGCCGTGGGTGAAGACCAGCCTGGCGCCCGGGTCGAAGGTCGTCACCAGCTACCTGGAGGCGAGCGGGCTGATCCCCTATCTGCAAGCCCTCAACTTCCATACGGTCGGCTACGGCTGCACGACTTGTATCGGCAACAGCGGCCCCCTGCCGCAGCCGATCCGCGACGCCATTCACGACGCCGACCTGGTGGCGGCCTCGGTGCTGAGCGGTAACCGCAACTTTGAAGGTCGTATCGGGCCCGACGTGCGCGCCAACTTCCTGGCATCGCCGCCGCTGGTGGTGGCCTACGCCATCGCCGGGACGGTGAACATCGACCTCGAAAACGACCCCCTGGGCTACGACCCCACGGGAGAGCCGGTCTTCCTGCGCGACGTCTGGCCGAGCCAGGAGGAGATCCAGGCCGAGATCCATCGCAGTCTCAAGCCGGACCTGTTCCGCCAGCAGTATGCCAACGTCTTCACCGGCAACGAGCAGTGGAATGAGGTGCCGATCTCCGGCGGCGAGCTCTACGCCTGGAGTCCTGACAGCACCTATATCCAGGAGCCGACCTTCTTCCAGGATATGGGCACCGACTTGCCGCCGGTGCAGCCGATCGTCGGCGCGCGCGTGCTGGCCGTCATGCCGGACAGCACCACCACCGATCATATCAGTCCGGCCGGCGCCATCGCGCCTGACAGCCCGGCCGGCCGCTTTCTGACCGAAAAGGGCGTCCCCCGCTCCGAATGGAACAGCTACGGCAGCCGGCGCGGCAACCACGAAGTGATGATGCGGGGCACCTTCGCCAACATCCGCATCAAGAACCAGATGCTGGACGGCGTGGAGGGCGGCTACACAGCCTACATCCCCGCGGCCGCCGGCCAGGTGACGGACGCCGCCGCAGGTCTTGAGGAGATGGCGATCTGGGATGCGGCAGCCAAATATGAGCAGGACGGCACGCCGCTGATCATTCTCGCCGGCAAGGAGTACGGCACCGGTTCCAGCCGCGACTGGGCCGCGAAAGGGCCCTGGCTGCAGGGCGTCAAGGCGGTGATCGCCGAGAGCTTCGAGCGTATCCACCGTTCCAATCTGGTCGGCATGGGCATCCTGCCCCTGCAGTTCATGGAAGGCCAGAACATGCAGACGCTGGACCTGAGCGGCTTTGAGACCTACGATGTTGTCGGTCTGACCGAAGAGATGAGACCCAATCAGGCGTATACCGTGCGCGTGACGCGCGAAAACGGAGTTGTCGGTGAGTTCGGCGTCACCAGCCGGCTGGACACGCCTGTCGAAGTCAACTACTACAAGAATGGCGGGATTCTGCACACTGTACTGCGGCGTCTCGTCAAGGAAGACTGAAAGAGGGAATGTCGCCTTATGGCTGTACGTACGGAAGGAAAACAGGAACGCTATCAGATGTCGGGATGGGACCTCAGCAGGCTGGTGCCGTCCGTTCCCGAGGCTAACGGGTCCGGGACGCCTGCGCCCTCCACTGCTGCTGTAGAAGAGTTGCTGGGGCAGCTTGAAGAGAGTGTCGCCGCGTTCGAGTCGCTGCGGGATGAGCTCTCAGCGCAGATGGAAACGGCAAGGCTGATTGATGCGATGCAACAGTACGAAGAGATCAATACGCAAGCCTACCGGCTCTTCGCTTACGGCAGCCTCTGGTTCTCGTCGGATACCCAATCGCCGGACGCGCTCACTTACACCAATCGCATGAATCAGTTGCATGCGGAGATAGGGAATCGAATGCTCTTCTTCGAGCTCTGGTGGAAAGGGCTGGACGAAGAAGAGGCCGAAGCCCTGCTACCGGATGCCGGTACCTACGCGGACTTCCGGCACTTTTTGCAGGATATGCGTCTCACCAAGCCGCACATGTTGGAAGAGAGCTCGGAACGCATTATCAACTTGAAGAACACCAATGGTTCCAGCGCGCTCACAACCATCTATTCGATGCTGACGAACAGGCTTGAGTTTGAGCTGGAGGTGGACGGCGAGTTGAAACAGATGACCCGCGAAGAGGTCATGGCACACGCCTACTCGGCTGACCCCGACATACGCGCCGCCGCCTACCAGTCCTTATACAAGGTGTACGAGGAAGAGGCGCCGATTCTGGCACAGATCTATATTAATCTGGTGCGGGACTGGTATAACGAGAACGTCACGCTGCGCAGCTACGAGTCGCCAATCGCCGTGCGCAATCTGAACAATGATATTCCGTACGCAGCCGTCCAGGCCCTGTTGGAGGTTGCGCGCCGCAACGCCCCTCTCTTCCAGCGCTATTTCACGCTCAAGGCCAAGTGGCTCGGTGTGGAAAAACTGCGCCGCTACGACATTTACGCGCCACTTATGGAGTCGTCACGCGACGTTTCCTATGACGATGCGGTCGAACTTGTCCTGGAAACTTTCACGAACTTTGATCTTGACTTCGCAAGCAAGGCCCAGCGCGTCTTCGACGACAACCACGTTGACAGCGAGGTCCGAAAAGGAAAGCGGGCCGGCGCCTTCTGCGCCACGGTGATGCCGAGCATCACGCCCTATGTACTCTTGAACTACACCAACAAGGTGCGCGACGTCGCCACCATCGCCCACGAACTGGGCCACGCCGTCCACAGCATGATGGCCGAGGACCACTCCATTCTGACCCAGCACTCCTCGCTGCCGCTGGCAGAAACGGCGTCGGTCTTCGCCGAAATGGTGATGAACGAACAGCTGCTGGCGGAGGAAAAGGACCCGCTGGTGCGGCGCGAGATACTGGCTTCGAGCGTCGACGACATCTACGCTACAGTGATGCGCCAGGCATTCTTTACGATTTTCGAAGAGGACGCCCATAAGGCCATACAGGAGAACGCCTCACCCCAGGATTTGGAGCGTCTCTATTTCGAAAATCTGCAAGAACAGTTCGGCGACAGCGTAGAGCTGTCTGACGAATTCAAATTTGAATGGGTCAGCATCCCCCACATCTACCAGGTGCCTTTCTACTGCTATGCCTACAGTTTCGGCCAGCTGCTCGTGCTCTCGCTCTTCCGGCGCTACCAGCAGGAAGGCGACGCCTTCAAGCCGGGCTATATGCGATTGCTGGCACGCGGCGGGTCGGCGCGGCCGCAGGAGATCCTGGAGGAGGCCGGCATCGATATGACTGATCCCGACTTCTGGCAGGCGGGCTTCGATGTGATCCGGGATATGATCGACGAGTTGGAGGCGATGACCGTTTCGTGAAGCAGCCGGTGTCGTCGAACACCTGTGTGCTATTCCCTGGTCAATAACGGCCTTTCCAATAAGGGGAAGTAATGTTCAAGGAGCTCGATTGCGTCGTGCTCACCACAGATATTCCTGTGGACGGACTGAGGAAATCCGATGTGGGAACAGGCGTGCACGCCTATCCTGAAGGAAGGGCCTTTATTGTGGAATTCCTGGCGCAGGACGGCAGCACGGCGGCTGTTACCGAGGTGCTGCCGTCTCAGATTCGGGCCGTTACCGCAAGTGACATCACGCACGCGCGCACGACTGGAGTTCAGGCTTAGATCGTACCGGGCGTATATCGCTGTTCCACGACCCGTCATTTCAAGACGGGCAGTTCATCGGGAACAAAGGTAGACTGTCTCACCCTGTCGAGACAGGTTGTTTCAGCTTCTCAACTGGTGGGAAATGGGGGCAGAAAAGAAAAGATTGGGGAGTCGCCTAGGTTGCCCGAAACGTGGAACTCGAGCATGATCTACACGTCCTAGTCCCGCAATATTACCGGCCGCTCGCTTGCAACGAGCCAAAACCGGCCCGGACACTCTTTCTGAAAATTCTACGGGAACACTGTACCGACGGTGCGTGTATGCGGGCTTTCCTAGGCCCACGCCTACCCCACCAACCGCCGGACCTCCAACACATTCGGCAGACGCTCGATCCGCGTCATGATGCGGGTCAGCTGCGATATATTCGAGAGCTCCAACGTGGCGTTGATCAGCGCCACGTTGTTTTTCATTCCCGTCACAGCCTCTGCCGACCGCATGTTGATCTTCTCATCGGCCACAAGACCGGTTACGTCGCGCAGCAGACCGGCGCGGTCGTAAGCCTTGACCTGAATGCTGACCGGGTACATCTCCTCGCTCTTGGCCCCCCACTGCACTTCCACCAGCCGTGCATGGTCCGCCCGCTGGATCAGGGAGGCGATGTTGGGACAGTTGGTCTTGTGGATTGAAACGCCGCGCCCCTTGGTCACGTAGCCGACGATGGGGTCGCCGGGCACAGGGTTGCAGCAGCGCGCCGGATGCGCGAGCACGCCGTCCAGCCCGGCCACCTGCACACCGTCGATCGAGACGGTGCGGTGGGGGGTCTGCCTGGGAAGCTGCTCAGGCTCTTCTTCTTCGCTCTGCTGGCTGCGCTCGTATTCGATCACCCGCTGGGCAATCGTCTGGCTGGTCACGTCGCCGTAGCCGATAGCAGCCAGAAAGTCGTCCAACTGCTCAAAGCCGCAGATGCGGGCGACGAGTTCGTAGGGCTGGTCAACGCTCAACCGCTTCAGGTCCTTTTCCAGGATTTGTCGGCCCTGTGCGACGTTTTCCTCTCTGGCCTGCTTGCGGAACCATGTGCGGATCTTGCCCCGCGCCCGCGTGGTCGCCACATATCCCATGTTGGGGTTGATCCAGTCGCGGCTGGGTCCCCCCCGCTTGGCTGAGATAACCTCCACCTGGTCGCCGTTGTGCAGCTGGCAGTCCAGGGGCACGAGGCGGCCGTTGACCTTGGCGCCGCGGCAGC
>JAPPKT010000105.1 GCA_028819675.1 Caldilineaceae bacterium
CCTGGCTGAACCGGTCCGGATTGAATTCTCTGGGCCGCGGCCAGAACTCGGGCATCCTGTGGGTAATGAATGGACTGAGCGTGATTACTGCGCTCGCAGGCGTGGCAAAGCCGCCGATCACATCGTCCTCGGCACACCATCGCGACAGGGCATAGGCGGGTGGAAACAGCCGCATGGTTTCGTCGATAACCTGACGCGTGTATACCAAGTGGGGAATGTCTTCCACTGTCGGCAGCCGACCGTTCAGAGTCCGGTCCACTTCATCCTGGACCTTTGCCTCGATCTCAGGGTTTCTTCCCAGGCAATAGAAAAACCAAGTAAGTAGCAGCGTGGTGGTTTCGTGCCCAGCGATCAACAAGGTGATCACCTCGTCGCGAAGCTGTTTCTCGTCCATGCCTTGGCCTGTGTCCTCGTCGCGTGCGGACAGTAGCATCCCCATGAGATCGTTTCCTGACCCCTCGGCTGCGCGTCTCTGGTTGATCATGGCATAGATCAGCCGATCGAGCGCGCCCACATCGCGCGTGACACTGCGCGTGCTGGGCCAGAAAGGAATCCGCATCGTATACAGAGAAGTCGGCGAAACAACCAGTTTTACAAAGAGTTCGTTCAACCTGTTGAAAACATTGCCGAATTCTCGGGCCTCGCCGGTCAGGTCAACGCTGAACAGAGTTCTGCCGGCGATCTCCAAGGTCATTTCCATCATTTCGCGATCAAATTGGACCGCACTGCCTGACTTGGCGGACTGTTCCCAACGGGAGAATCTCTTTTCGGCGGCCGCGGTCATGATGCTGCCCATCTCCTGAATCTGTTCGCGGTGAAATGCCGGCTGGGCAAGCCGTCGTTGCCGCAGCCATGAGTCGCCGTCGTTGCTGAGAAGGCCTTTGCCAACGAGCGGGTAGAGCAACAGAAAGGTGGGGTGGGGGAGCTTGGTGAAGTTCTTGTAGTTGTCCTGCAGGATGTGCTGGTTGTGCTCGGGGTGAACGAACAGGTAGCCCCACATGTGGGCGAAGAACCTGTATTTGCAGGCTGGTCCAGTCTCGTCAATGAATTCCTGCAATGATCCGAGCGGATCCTGCCGGAGACGCCTGGCAGTGCCGAGCAGCGGATTGGCTCGGGGAGAGGGGGGAGCCGGGCGCCGCTTCATCGAGATGGCTGCACCGGTCATGGAGCAATCACCCTTTCAAGCGCTTGCGAGGCGCTTAAATACAAAATGCTTCGCTTGTTTCGCCCCCATCGACTGAACTGGGAGAAACTAGAAAAGGCGCGATTTGCGATTTATTTCACAATAGAAATTATCTCCCAATTTGTGCTTTCTGTCAAGAGTCTCTTTGATGTTCCGGGACTCGCTTTGTTGTGACGACTCAGAAAGCGAAATGATCACAATGAAAGATCCGTCCAATGTACAAGGCCCCGTCGAAAACGGGGCCTTGTGGCGTCTGGTCCGATAGCATTGCTTAGAGAATTCTCTCTTGAGGTGATGCTATCGGACCAGTACTGCTACTACAGTTATCCAT
The DNA here is from genome assembly GCA_028819675.1 of Caldilineaceae bacterium. Next base: position 1,515 of record JAPPKT010000105.1, read on the forward strand.
AGGGCATCACCTCCTTGTGTTAAAGATACGCCGGTAGTATTTCATAGTTCAGGAACATTGTCAAACCCGGAAGGTGACGTGGGTGCACTCCAGATTGGGCGAAGATGGTCAGGCGGGGAATGCGCGGCGGTGGTGGGCGGTATTGTGCTTTGGCTCTTTGCGGTGCACAGGGCAGGCACAAGGCCTGCCCCTACCGGTGCGTGTGGGAGGGGGACCGATTGCCCGGCATGACGCGGGTGAAAAACCGGTGGTATAGACACGATAGGAGTTGCGCGGTACGAGGTGGGTGAACGACCGGCGACAAAGGGACGGCGCCGGGGTCGCGGTGCGGAGGCGCCGCAGGGCTGGCGTATTGGGGGAAACCCCCGAGCAGTTGAGGGCCGAAGGCCCGACAGCAAAAAACTGCAGTGGTCAGTGGTTAGTGGCCAGAGACGGCGTATCTCCTGCCTCAGAACTTTGTCGGACGGGAGATGGCTCTGTTGCGATGGGAGGTAAACGAAAGTTCGGCACCGTTTTGTGATTCACACGGTGACGCGGCTTGTAGTCGACTTCCGGAGGAGAGGAAAACGGGCTTCAGTTTTGGAGTCGTCAACTTCAGAGCTTATAATGAATGGAACTGCGTTCCTTTATCAGCAGATTTGGTCTCGCCTGCAGTTTGCGTTTCCTGCAAATGCGGCGTGCGCTCTGCGGGACAACTGAATTCAAGGGCTGGCGGTGATTGTCCCAAAGGGGTCGCGACCGAGTCCGCAAGACTACAGCCAGGTCGTGAATCAGGTATCGCAGCTTGTTATGTGCAAGTCGTAAAGGTGTCTTATGCGCAATCAACTGATTTACGTTTTCCTTATCCTATGCCTTTTTGCCGGTTCTCTGTTTGTGGCTCTGCCCATTGACCATCCCGTCTGGCTGGAAGAAGGGCTGGCCCCAGGGGTTGATACCCAGCGTGACATCCGCGAGTTGACGCTTGGGCTGGATCTGAAGGGTGGGACCCAAGTCTTGCTGGAGGCGGAAATCAGTGAGGACCAACCCCTTCCGGAGGACGCTCTCAATTCGGCCAAGATAATTGTTGAGCAGAGGGTGAACGGCCTAGGCCTAGCGGAGCCGACCGTTCAATTGCAGGGCGAGCGGCGCATGATTGTCGAACTGCCGGGCGTCAAGAATCCAGACCAAGCCATCGAGACGATACGCTCCACCGGTCAGCTGGAGTTTGTCGATCTAGGCGGGCTTCCAGTACGTCCCGACGACTTCATCAATACGACCAACCGGCCCGAGGCGGTCGCGGCCTTGCAAGAGGCAATCGCCGCTGGAGAAGCAGCACCCCAATCGATTCCATTCCCGGATGAAACATTCGAAACGATTATGACGGGCGACATTCTTCAGGCCGTGGTCGCCACGCAGGATGAGTTTTCGTTTTGGCAGATACAGTTCGATCTGAAAGGGGAGAGCAGCGGCGATTTCTTTGCCTACACGCGCGATAACATTGGTGAAGTCCTTGCAATTATTCTTGACGGGCGAGTTCTGTCGACTCCGGTTATCAATGCAGCGATTAACGACAACGGGGTAATAACAGGTGACTTTTCACAGGATGAAGCGGAGAGCCTGGCCATCCAGATGAGGTATGGCGCGTTACCGATTCCGCTTGAGGTTGTTGACGTGAGGACAATCGGCGCCAGCCTCGGTCAGGATTCGATTGATCGCAGCTTACAGGCAGGTATCGTCGGCGGCGCCCTGGTGCTGATCTTTATGGTCCTACTTTACCGCTTGCCCGGGCTTCTGGCGACGGTGGCGCTGGCGATCTATGTGACCTTGAATCTGGCTATGTACAAACTGATGCCTGTGACTCTCACCCTGCCTGGCATTGCCGGATTCATTCTTTCAATAGGCATGGCGGTGGATGCCAATATACTTATCTTCGAACGGATGAAGGAGGAACTGCGCAGCGGAAGGTCGTTGCGGCTGGCTGTCGAAACCGGCTTCAGTCGTGCATGGCCGGCGATTCGTGACGGAAACCTCTCGACTTTGATTTCATGTGCCGTGCTCTACTGGTTTGGCAACAATTTTGGCGCAAGTGTTGTCAAAGGCTTCGCCATCACGCTTTCCGTCGGTGTCTTGCTTTCAATGTTTACGGCCGTTTTCGTCACGCGCACATTCATGCGCGGATTTCTCTCGAGCCAGGGGGAGAGGCTTCTGGGTAGCCGGGGATTGCTGGGCTACTGATTGCTGATGCGCCTGACCTGTATTCGTCGTCAGGAAATGCGAAGGCGGGTAGGCCGAGTGAGACCGCTGTGAATGTATCACGCAACTGCTGCGTATCAGGGTAGATTGGTAGCTGCTCGCAACACGAAAGAGTAACTCATGTATCGCTTGGTTGAACGTCGAAAGCTCTGGTTTGTGATTTCCTTGCTTGGAATCCTACCGGGCATCCTCTTCATAATTTGGAACGTCTCCTCTGCCGGAACACTTTTGCCTCTCAGTATCGACTACACCGGCGGTACACAGTGGGAGATGCGATTTTCCGAACCGGTTGCACCGTCAGCGTTGGGCAATGTATTTGTCGATGCCGGGTTCACAGACACCAAGGCCTTTAATGTCGACGACGATCGCACTGTTCAGGTCAAATTCAAAAATATTGACATCTCTCAAAAAGAGGTGATCGAGCAAGCAATAGTCGAACAGTTCGGCGAATTTGATGAGCGGCTCTACCGCAGCATAGGCCCAGCCATCGGCGCGGAGGTAAGCCAGGCGGCGCTGCTGGCGGTGATTGCAGCCTCTCTGTTGATCCTCGCCTACATTGCCCTGGCGTTTCGAGAGATATCGCACCCGTTTCGGTATGGGGTGGCGGCGATCGCGGCGCTTGTGCATGATGTCCTGATCACAGTCTCCTTCCTTTCCATTATGAACCTCATTCTCGGCTGGGAGTTGGATGCCCTTTTCCTCACTGCGACTTTGACGGTCATCGGATTCAGCGTCAATGATACGATTGTTATCTTCGACAGGATTCGCGAAAACCTGCGCCGGCATCGCGGAGAGCCGCTGGCGATGGTTGCGAACCGCAGCATTATTGAGACGGCGCAGCGTTCAATCGCAACACAGGTGACGGCGCTCCTTGTGCTTGCGGCCATTCTAATCTTTGGTGGGAGCACTTTGCGCATTTTCATGGCGACGCTGATTGTCGGCCTCGTGTCCGGAACTTACAGTTCCATATTCACAGCCACACCGCTGGTTGTTGCCTGGGAAGAAGGTTCCTTCCTCCCCAAGGCAAGTAAGCCTGTGAGGGCCAGGGAACAGACCGCGCCTGCTTAGTTTGGTAAAGCCTTCTTGAGATTCAACGGGCTTTTCGTGGGCCATTCGCCCAGGAGAATTCCCCACTCGTTGAAAGTGCAATGGTTAGCAGCCCACTATCGCCGCGGCTGCTAACCCGGCCACATAAGTTTTCACATATACAGGACACATTGAGGGTCTGCCGCAGCGCCGTTTCCAGCCGCTTGCGTTGAGGGCCCACTGACCACGAACCGACTTCGGTCGGACATTCGAGTGACCAGAATGACTGTCGACAAGGCCAGGAACCGAGACAGACTGAAGGGTGCCCGTTCAGACGCACACTCAGGTCGAGGACACTTTGCGAGGTTTCTCCCGTACTTGCTGACTGTGTATTGTCTGATTGCTCTCTTCCTCTGCGGATTCGGGCCGCCGACCATGGTGGATCGAGACGTGGCTCCGCGCCAAAGGTATACCGTCGGACAGCTGCGGCAGATTCAGCAGGCACATGCTCCGCCGCGCGGAATCAGCGCTGTTTCGGTCTTAGTATACGATCTTGAGAGCGGGCGGGAACTCATGGAGAAGGCATCTCGCTTACCGGTTTCGCCCGCGAGCCTGGCCAAACTGATGACGGCCCTGCTGGTCTTTGAACAGGACCGCCTTACGGAAAGGGTTACGATTCAACAGGCCGACCTGATCGGTGAAGCTACCATGGGACTGAGCGCGGGAGAGGAGCTGCGAGTCGAGGAGCTACTATGGGGGCTGCTGATACCGAGCGGCAATGATGCGGCCATGGCGCTGGCACGCCACCACGCAGGGGAGGTGGATGCGTTCGTGGAGCAGATGAATCTGCGCGCAGGGGATTTGGGCATGCGCGACACGCGGTTCCATAATCCCACTGGATTCGATGCCGACGGTCAGGTAAGCAGTGCACATGACCTGTTGACTCTCGTCAGACTGCTCTGGGAGTTCCCCTTATTCCGTGAAATAGTTGGTACTTCTTCGACTACGGTGGCCAACCGAGAACTACAGACGACAAACCGCCTTTTGGGTTCATATTCGGGGGCAAATGGGGTCAAGACCGGTACTACCCAGGAGAGCGGCCAATCTTTGATCGCCGGCGTTGACGTTGGTGGACATCAGCTCTTTGCCATGGTGCTGGGAAGTGTGGATCGTTACCACGACATGAGATTGGTCTTGCAATCCGTGCGGGGAAACTATAGTTGGGTTCCTCTGCGCATGCCGAAACGCTCTACTGCGCTGGACCGCCTATTTGATGCCGAGGGCAATCGATGGATTCTGCGTGCAGACGGGGTCAGTGTTGATCCGGCGGCGATGGAGGCGGTTCCATTTCTTGAGGCGCTCCTGGCAGGGTGGGAGCGGGGGGAGCTCCAGGTCTTCCGGCGCCTTCATACCCCGCCTTCCGGTGTGTGGACCACAGGCATGCCAGCCGGCATTTTAGAATGGCGCTTGGGCGACTCGTTGATTGCGACGCAGCGCCTCATTGTTCAGTGATTTAAAGCTACTATGTCATGTTGTGTGTGTACCGTGTGCGGTCCGCCTGGGCGGAATGTACCGGCGGAATCTCTGTAGCGCTCTCTCGATGGACATAGCGGGGAACGTTGGGCAATTAGGGGAGATGCCTCGCCTGTCTTGCCTGCGCCGGCACATACTTGGATTACGCCAAGACGCGGGGTGGGGAGGGGGTGAAGCCCGGTCGCCGCGAGACGACGACTTCAAATTAGCCACACACTCGCTACGGCGCGGACAGGAGAGGGGGCGTTGGGG
>JAPPKT010000395.1 GCA_028819675.1 Caldilineaceae bacterium
CTTCGTGGATAAAAAGGTGTTCTTCGCGACCCTTCGCGTGACTTCGCGGATGAAAGGTGTTCTTCGTGGTCCTTCGTGGCCCTTCGTGGATAAAGAGGTGTTCTTCGCGATCCTTCGCGTGACTTCGCGGACAAAAAGGTGTTCTTCGTGGTCCTTCGTGGCCCTTCGTGGACAAAAAGGTGTTCTTCGCGACCCTTCGCGTGACTTCCCGGACATAAAGGTGTTCTTCGTGGTCCTTCGTGGCCCTTCGTGGATAAAAAGGTGTTCTTCGCGACCCTTCGCGTGACTTCGCGGATGAAAAGGTGTTCTTCGTGGTCCTTCGTGGCCCTTCGTGGACAAAAAGGTGTTCTTCGCGACCCTTCGCGTGACTTCCCGGACATAAAGGTGTTCTTCGTGGTCCTTAGTGGCCCTTCGTGGATAAAAAGGTGTTCTTCGCGACCCTCCGCGTGACTTCGCGGATGAAAAACGGAACCTGGTACCATTCTCTCTACACGCCAATGAAAGTGACTGGTCCGAAACAATAGAAAAGGAGACTCCCGATGGCTTACGCAACCTACATGGGCGCACAGATCAAGCGCAAGGAAGACCCCCGTCTCATCACCGGCAGCGGCGCCTACGTCGGCGATCTGAAGCTGCCCGGCATGCACTACGTCGCCTTCATACGCAGCCCCTACGCCCACGCCCGCATCGGCGAAATAGACGCTTCCGCCGCACTCGCCCTCGACGGCGTCGTCGCCGTGGTCACCGGACAGGACCTCGCCGCCCACACCGAGCCCATGCCCTTCCCCTTTGAGGTCGGATCCGCCGACGGCGAAGCCAACAGCAAACGCACGCACCACGCCCTGACAACCGGGAAAGTGCTCCACATGGGCGAATGTGTAGCCGCAGTCATCGCCGTAGACGCAGCCACCGCCGCCGACGCTGCCGAGGAGGTCTTCGTCGACTGGGAACCGCTCCCCGCCGTCGCCGGCATCGAGCAGGCCCTCGACCCCGACGCCGCGCTCCTCTTTGACGACATGGACAGCAACGTCCAGGAAGTATGGCGCCGTAGAGTCGGGGACGTCGATGCCGCCTTCGCCGGCGCCCACAAGGTCGTCAGCCAGCACATTACCAGCCAGCGACTCGCCGCCGTGCCCATGGAAGGCCGCAGCATCGTCGCCGCGCCCGACCCGACCACGGCAGGACTGACCGTCTGGACCAGCACGCAAGCGCCCCACCTGATACGGGGCCAGCTTGCCGGCGTCCTGCGCATGTCCGAGAACGCCATCCGCGTCATCGCACCCGAAGTCGGCGGCGGTTTCGGCGTCAAGATCGGCATCTATCCCGAAGAAGTGGTGATAGCCAGCCTCGCCATGCGTTTCCAACTCCCGCTGAGCTGGGTCGAAGGCCGCAGCGAGCACCTGCTCACTACGACCCATGGCCGCGGCCAGATCGCCGACTACGCGCTCGCCGTCACCGAGGACGGCCGCATCACCGGCATGAAGATGCGCGTCGTCGCAGACATGGGAGCCTATCCCATCGTGCTCATCATCCCCGAACTGACCGGCTGGATGGCCGTCGGCGTCTACGACATCCCTGCATTTGACATAGAAATCGACTGCGTCTTCACCAATACCACCCCCATCGCCGCCTACCGCGGCGCCGGACGGCCGGAAGCCGCCTACTACATTGAACGTATGGTTGACCTGGTAGCAAATGAGTTGGGGCTGGATCCGACCGAAGTGCGACGCAAAAACTTTATCCCTCCCGACGCCTTCCCCTACGACACGGGTACCACGCTAACCTACGACAGCGGCGAATACGAGAAGTCGCTGGCCAAGGCCCTGGACGTTTCCGGCTACGCCTCGCTGCGTGCAGAACAGGAGCAACGCCGCAGCCAGAGCAACGGCAACCTGCTCGGAATTGGCATTGCCAGCTACGTCGAGATCTGCGGCTTTGGCCCCTACGAGAGCGCCGAAGTACGCGTCGAGCCCAGCGGCACCGTCACCGTCTTCACGGGAATCTCGCCGCACGGCCAGGGCCAGGAAACGACCTTCGCCCAGATCGTGGCTGACCAGCTTGGAGCTGACTACGACCAGATCGTCGTCAAACACGGCGACACCGCCAACACGCCAATGGGCATCGGCACGATGGGCAGCCGCGGCCTCGCCGTCGGCGGCACCGCCCTCGTCCGCGCCACCGGCAAAGTGCGCGACAAGGCCAAACAGATAGCAGGGCACATCCTCGAAGCCGCCGCCGAAGACATCGAGCTGACCGAAGGGCAATACCAGGTACGCGGCGCCCCCGACAATGCCATAACCCTCGCCGACATCGCCGCACGCGCCTACAGCGATGACCTGCCAGACCAGATCGACACAGGCCTCGAAGGCACCGACTACTTTCGACCCGACCTCGTCTACCCGTTCGGCACACATGTCGCCGTCGTAGAGGTCGAGCAGTCCACCGGCCGCGTCACCATTCGCGAATACTATTCCGTCGACGACTGCGGCCCCCGCATCAGCCCCAAACTGGTCGACGGACAGGTCCATGGCGGCCTCGCCCAGGGCATCGCCCAAGCCCTGCTTGAAGAGGTCGTCTATAGCGAGGAAGGCCAGCTGCTGACCGGGACGCTGATGGACTATGCCATACCCAAAGCCGCGCAGTTCCCCCGCTTCGTGACCGATTCAACCGTTACAAATACCCCCCACAACCCTCTTGGCGCAAAAGGCATCGGTGAAGCCGCCACCATCGGTTCCACGCCTGCCATCGCAAACGCAGTCATGGACGCCCTCAAACCCCTCGGCGTCCGTCACCTCGACATGCCGCTGACGCCTGAGAAGGTCTGGCAAGCCATCCATGGCAACGGCAATGCCGTCGGCTGAGCCCGGGTTGTCCGTAATGGGAGGATTCTACAAATGAGCGGTTTCTACGTGGAGATAGGCGACAGCGTATCCTTCAGCAAGACCGTCGGCGAGAGCGACGTCTATCTCTTCGCCGGCATCACCGGCGACCTGGCCCCCAACCATGTCGACGAAGAATACATGAAGCGCTCCAGCTACGGCACCCGCATCGCCCACGGCGCGCTCCTCATCGGCTACATGTCCACCGCCTCCTCAATGGCCATCGCCGGCTCCCGCACCAGCGACGCAGAAACGCCTGTCTCCCTGGGATACGACCGCATCCGCTTCCTCGCGCCCGTCTTTCTGGGCGATACCATCACCGTTCACTACCAGATCGTCTCTGTTGACGAAGATCGCAGACGGTCCGTATCCGACATACGCGTCACCAATCAGTCCGGCGAGTTAGTTGCCGTAGCCCAACACATCCTCAAATGGGTGGCAAACAGGTAGCCAAGGAAGGAGAACGATGAATCAAGAGTGGCGTAAACAGATCGAGGAAACTGCCGTACTGAATCTGGGCCAGGTTCTGGAAGGTGAGGAGTTGGACTATTTTCGCACCATGTTTGACACCGATCGTTCCGGCTACCGCTACTTCTGGCACGACTACGGCCATCACCAATTCGTCAACTATGACGCTTTAGTCACCACGCCGCGATTCGACGAGCTGATTCGTCATCCGCGCATCATGCCCGCCATCGAAGAGCTGATGGGCGGGCCCGTCTGCTTCGGCGAGATCGGCCTGCGCTACATGGGCCCCTACGACGGCCAGCTCCACCGCAAATGGCATCGGGACAAGCCCCACTGGCCCGAGCATCCACTGCGCATGGACTACATCCAGCTGATGGTCTATCTCACCGATGTCGACGAGAGCACACACTGCATCTCTTTCTCGCCCGAATCAATCGACCAACCCCTTCTAATGGACCAGCAGGCCCAACTGGACCGCGGCGGCATCTACGACCTGCACGGGCCGGCCGGTACCTGCGCCCTCTTCAACGTCGCTGCCCTGCACACCGCCACAACCCGCCCTACCAGCTCAGAACGCAAGACAGTCCAAATATACTACGGTCACCGCGACCGGGCGCCCCTCTCAAACGATTCGGGCATTCCTGTCGCCCTTTGGAGAGACAACCCGGACCCGGAAACACGCGCCTTCTACGGAGTCCTCAATCAGCGTACAAAGATCTACATGGACGCGTTCGGCCGTGAACAGAGCCAACCTTAAACCGGGCTGATCTCCCGGCAGCGCTCCAATATCTCCACCTGGCGCCGCACACTGGCCGCCGTTATCGCCGCCTGCTCCCCTGTGCGGATGGTCGTATAGATGTCTTCATAAAGACTGAACATGCCCGTGAAGAAGTTGAACTCGGGCGTGAAAGTCTCTTCTTTCCAAGGAAGCGATTCGCTGTTGTAGCTCCGGTCCGGCGTCGGCTTCGTGTCCAGCACCAGCGGCGGCGCCTCCTCCGGATCGAAATACTTCCAGTTGACCGTGCGCCTGTCCGCGCTGACGAGCGTCCCCTGCGTCCCCATCACAAGCCACGCGTCCTGCGGATACGCGCAGCAGTTGGTCATCTCCACGTCGATTACAGGCCCGTCGTTCGGCTTGATGACCAGCTTCACGTGGCTCTCCGCATCCCCCGCGAACAGCGGCGTCGTCTCCATCTGGCAGAAGATCTCCGGGTTCGGATCGTCGAAAAAGTGAATCGCCCAGTCTATCGAATGGGCGCCCTTGTTGTTCAGGTCCCCGCCACCGTATTTCTTGAGCGTCTGCCAGTCCCACCGCCTGCGAAAACCGTTGCCGGTAATCCGCATCTGCACGATGCGCCCCAGCACCCCCGAATCGACGACCTCCTTGACCTTCAGAAAATCAGCGTGATAACGATAGTTCTGGTTCACCGTCAGCAGCATCCCCGTCTCTTCGGAGACCGCGATCATCTCGTCCACGCCCGCCAGCGTCGGCGCCATCGGCTTCTCCACGATGACATGCTTCCCCGCCCGCATCGCCGCCGAAGCATCGCTCACGTGCAGCTGGCTCGGCGTAGCCACCACCAGCAGCTCCACCGCCTTGTCCGCAATGATTTCGTCTATCGTCGAGTATGCCAGGCAGTCAAACCTGTCAACTGCCTCCTCCTGTCGGGCGGGGTCCGGATCGCACACCGCCGTGACGCTGAACTTCTCGCCGATCTGGGCCAGAACGTTGGCATGAATGCCCCAACCGCTCCTGCCCAACCCGCTGATTCCAATCCGCAAAGGCTCCTCGGCCGTTCCCTTCTCCTGCCCGTCATTCGCCTCTGCGCCATTCGTTGCCCTGGTATCTGCCATGCCTAGCTTCCTTTCCTCGCGTAAAGTGTGCGGCGACACAGCGTCAGAAACGCCGACCATCGCCGGGCAAAATTGTCCTCTAAGGGACAAAAGTTCGTGGTATAATAGTCAATCGAACATCGGCCCTAGCATATCAGAAACTGCAGCCAAGTCGTAAAATCTCCCTGTAGAATCGCGACGAAGTACGGATTCCCATCCAGCAATCTAGAGTTTCAGGATTCCAATCGTAAACAGGACCTACTCTCCCAAAAGAGAAAACTTGATTAATGAGTTCTTGCCAAACAGCGATCATGATTCAGCATGGCGTGGATGTCACTCTCTCCTCTCTCCTCTCTCCTCTCCCCTCTCTCCTCGCATTTGGGCGGTCGGCCGCAAGCGGCCTCCCTTGTGCGGGGGCTCCGCCCCGCAACGCCCCCTCTCCTACAACCTCGCGCCGCAGCGAGTGTGAGGGCAATAGAAAGTTGGCGTCCCGCGGCGACCCGCGCCTTCCCCAACGTGCCTTGGCTGGCTCCTGGTGTGAGCTGGCATGGTCAGGGCGGGCGAGTCAACTCCCAATTTGGCCCAAGGCACGCCGCAATGACCGTCAATACCCTGCCACAGAAACTCTTACAGTACATGCCGTCATTCCAGATCCGGGCAGAGCGCACTCAGAACACGACTCAGAATCATCAGAATTATAATCTATTCTTGATATCATATCGTCGGGCGAATCCCAGAATATCTGTCGGAGGTCTTGAACTACATCCGACAGAAGTCAGAAAATGCAATTGGAGCCGCAGAAACTCGATCAAGCAAAAATCTTCCGCAGTCGTCGTTCAGCTGGCGCCATTCGCCCAATTCCGCAAGAACCCCTTCATGCCGAATCTCTCGTAAACTCTCGTAAACGCTCGTGGACTCTCGTGGACTCTCGTGCAATGCTCAAGGACCTCAGGGCCGTGCCCTATGAATCTGATTCGAGGCTCCCGGCAATACATAAAACATCAATAAACGCATGGAAACACTCGCAAACGCTCGTGGACTCTCGTGCAATGCACATGGACCCCATTGCAGCGCTCTATGAATCTGATTCGAGGCTCCCGGCATCACATGAAACACTAATGAACGCAAGGAAACGCTCGCAAACTCTCGTAAACGCTCGTGGACTCTTGTGCAATGCACATGGACCCCATTGCAGCGCTCTTTGAATCTGATCCGAGGCTCCCGGCACCACATGAAACATTAATGAACGCATGGAAACACTCGTAAACGCTCATGGACTCTCGTCATCTCTCGTGAACACTCATACAACGCTCGTACAACAATTCCCGAGCCAGGAGGCACTCGCCATCCTGAGAATCCC
>JAPPKT010000237.1 GCA_028819675.1 Caldilineaceae bacterium
CTGGTCGGTTGTTATGAGCAGGATATGGGGTCTTTCCATGTGCTACACGTCCAAGAGTGAGGTGGGCCGTTGTGTGCGGTTGTAGCCAGGGAAGTCGGGCGGCATTGTAACATAGGCGGTGGGGCGAGCCAAGTCAGAGGGACATTGGGGGTGCGGTCGATTCCTGGGGCTGGGCAGTGCAGGTGGGAGCTGGCGGGCGTGGTGCCAGACGAAGTTTGGCGGCTATTGGGGAGGCACAGGGCGCGACCAAATCGGACCGGTGAGGGGGATGGCGAAGACGAATTGTGATAGAAATGGGAGGGCAGGCACAAGGCCTGCCCCTACATGACCGGGGGGAGGAGGTGGGGGTAAGGTCTGGCGTGGGCGGGAATTGCGGTGGTCAGTGTCATGGCGGTACTTCCGGTCAAGGAAGGTCAAACGTCCGTAAACCGGGGCGATCGAGGATGCGCCGACGGCTCTGGCCGAAGCAACTCGGAACTCCTTTGGTTGCTTGATGGGATATAGAAGCCTCTGGCGAAGATCAAGGGCAAGATTGGATGGGTTGGGCCTAGATTCGGGCAGGCTGCCCTGCTCAAGTGATTTCGAGGGGGCATCTGGTCCGAAGACATTGCTGCCTAGCCTTTTCCCTCAAAGTTTTTTCCCGCCTCGAAAAGAACCGGTTTGGCACGAGTTTCAATGAGAGCCAGACATCGCCTTGACAGGCCGACCCTATTGCGGCGTCAGCGCGGGCACAAGATGCATCAGTCAGAAGTGATTCCGACACGCTCACAGATGTCTTTGATATATTGCAAGGCGGCGATGTTTTCGCGGTCAAAGTCTTCGGTTGCCACCCATTCCTGAGGGACATCGGATACAGATCTGGCCACACCGGGCACATCTTCCAGTTCAATTGAAACGACGCCGTTGAAACCGACGTCTTTGAGTGCTATCATCACGGCTTCCCAGTCGATTTTCCCTTTGCCCGGCCGCCAGTGAACATTGGTCGTGCCGTCATTGTCGGAGAAGTGGCAGTGGAAGATTCTGTCAGCCAACTGATAGATGACGACATGGGGGATCTCGCCAACCGGAAAGAGGTGGCTTGGGTCAAGATTCATCCCCAACGAATCCGACCCGACATGCTCGATCAGACGCAGCATTGAGGCTGCGTTGGCCATATACTGGTAGGGATGCGGCTCAAGTGCGTACTTTAGTTCCGCGTCTTCACACAGACTGCAGCAGCGGCGCATGGTGTCGACATAGTCCCGCCAGTTCTGCTGCCAATTGAGACCGGAGGGGATATCTACCTGGAATTTCTGCATATGCGGCAGGTCAGTTATCCGCGGGAACTGAATGTTGAACGGATGGACAGATACGCTGTTGACGATTTCGGTTCCCAGTTCGACACCAACTTCGACTACCTTCTTGAAGTGCTCAACAGATTGATCTCTGTCTCCCTTATCCGGACTGGCCATTCCTGGCGGGGTTGAAACAAACTGAGATAGCAGGAGGCCTTCGCTATCAATGATGTTCCTGAGGTCTCTGATTGTCTGCGGCGTGTAGTATTCGTCAAGGACCTCTCGCTGCCACGCGATCAGCTCGACAGCGGTAAACCCTAACCGGGCGATTCTCGAGATTGATTTGTCATAAGGGGTAGTCCACTTGAATGGCCACACTGAAGCACCGAACTTCATCGTCTACCCTCGCTTTCAAAATGAGTCTGTGATTTTCCAGATGAATTGGGTAACTGCCAAGCCGTTTTTTGTGTACGCGCTGCGTGCCTTCTGCCAGGGTCCGGAATGACGGAAGGCACCGTCATGGTTTCTGTGGCGAGCCCTTGACTGTCGTAACGATGCACGTCAGGCCAGATTGGGCGTTGCCACTCATGACTTGCTTGCGCTGGCACATACTCTGGACGTGTCATGACGCGGGGGCTTTCTGGTCGCCGCTTACCTGCTGCGGCGAGAGGTTTAGGCGGGGGCGTTGCGGGGGCGGAGCCCCTGCACAAGGGAGGGCCGAAGGCCCGGAACTGCAGTAGTCAGTAGTCAGTAGTCAGTAGGCAGTAGTCAGTGGTCCGTGGTCAGTAGTCCGTGGTCAGGGCAATCGCGAACCTTACAATATTCGGCCAAGTTCGCTCATTTCACTGGCATTACTCCAGAATTTGGCGCCTTTCAGGCGAGACCAGCCTTGCATATAGCCTCTGTTCGCCCGGTAGTAACGGCAGACCCGCTGTTATCACGAAGTTCGAGATAGCCCTGGGTCAGTGGTCAGTTACAGCGGCGCTAGACGGTAAACTGGTGAACAGGGGGAAAACCCGGCTTGCCAGTCGTTGCCAACTGTTTGCCCCATCGACGTCGGCGGCTTCGTAGAATACCCTCGAGATGTTTTACAGACGCTGTCAGTGTCGCGCTAACTCTCTACCTGGCTTCTGATAGGCGCCCAGCCAGCGGTCAGCATCCGGTCCAACTCCTCGACCTGCGCTCTGTGTTCCGGGCGTCCGGCGATGTTCACGTTCTCCCCCGGATCATTGTGAAGGTCGAAGAGTTCGAAGGCATGCCCTGACGCGGAATCGCGCAGATGCCAGAGGTCGCCTTCAGCGGGAACATTGTTATAGCGAGTGAGGCGGTAGCGGTCTGTGCGCAATGTTTTGGCATGGCCTTGATGCATCATTGAGAACACGCCCGCTTTCCACTCTCTGTCCGGGTTTTCGAGCAGCGGGGCCAGACTCAAACCCTCCAAATGCGGTGGCCGCTCGAGTCCGACCAGGTCGCAGAGTGTGGGATAGAGATCGACCAGTTCAACCAGGGCATTGCAAGTCAGGCCATCAGTCAGGCCCGGGACGGACACAAGAAGCGGGATCCTGGTCGATTCCTCGAAACTGGATGTTTTGGACCACAGTCTATGCTCACCGAGATGCCAGCCATTGTCGCCCCACAACACAATCACTGTTTCGTCCAGCTGGCCAAGTCTCTCCAACTCCGACAAAACCTTTCCGATTTGGGCGTCAGTGAAACTCACGCTTGCCCAGTAGCCGTGAATGCACTCTCGTTGCTTTGCCTCACTCAGGAGCGGGAAATCATCCTCACTGTACTTGCCAAGGTCGGAATAGGTGCGGTCGATTTCCTCTTCGCCGTAATGCAGGAAGTCACCCAGATTTGAAATGCCGATGCCGTCTTTGGGGAGAAAAGGGTTTTGGGCGAGATCTACATCGTCACGGTCGTAGAGATCCCAATACTTCTGCGGCACAGCCCAGGGCAAGTGAGGCCGGTAGAAGCCCAGCGCCAGGAAGAGGGGCTCGTCCTGCTCCTGAAACTCCCGAAGTACCTCGATCGCCCGCTGTGCGATAATCCCATCGGGGTAGGCGTCGTCCGGGGCGTCGGCCGCTTCGCAGATAGGGGGAAGATCGAGACCGGCCTTGGCCTGGCTGAATTGCCGGCCAAAGTTTCTCAGCTTGCGCAGGTTTTCGTCAAGTTGATAACCGGCGCAGTAGCCGTGGACTGTATAGGCCTGTTCCTTGAAGGTATCGCGGTAGCGTCTTGTCCAGCCGGCCTCGTCGTCGTCGTTGCGGTGATAGACTTTTCCTATGGACACCGTCCGGAATCCCTGTGCCTTGAAATAGCCCGGAAGGCTGGGCTCCCCGGGCGGCGGGGAGCCTAGACCCCAACGGTTGCCAGTCGGCTGGGAAGGGCGTTTTCCGGTCAGGAGGCTTATTCGCGAAGGGCCACAGACAGGCACTTGGCAGTAGGCGCGGTTGAATTGTAGTCCGCGAGCCGCGATCCAGTCCATATTTGGGGTATGCAGTTTGGCCTTGCCAAAGCAACTGATCTCCGGGCGCAGGTCGTCAACGGCGATGAAGAGGACGTTTTTGGGCTTGGTCATGCCATGTCTTCCAGATAGTACTGCTCCGGATAGGTAATGGCGCCTGGATATGCGACTACCCAAGGGCCTAACCAACCACCCAGGGGCAGTTGATCGCGTGTGGGCGTGTTCTTTACGCGGTTGCCGATAATGGCGGGACGCGGCAGGTCAGCGATGATGCCGAGCCAGAAGGGCCCTTCGTCGACGTGGATCTGCAAGATTTCATAAACCAATTCATCCCGTTTCTGGCGATCCGGCTCACTGCGGGCCTGCTTGTGCAGTTGCCACATTCGGTAAGCCGGATCATCGGGCGCTGGTTCATCCCAGGGGGGCTGGCGTTCATGCGGCGGTTTGTCGGCGTCAACGCCTTCCCTGGGAGTGCCTTCGAGGCTCATCCAAGCGCCGTAAAGAGGCGCCCAACGGCCACTGGGGCCGAACGAGGTAAGAAAGACCGGGAAGCTAAGTAGGTCCGCCGAACCCGGGGCACCGCCGCCAAAGACACGGATGTCGAAGGTCCCTCCCAGGAAGATCTGTCCCAGTTGAGCGCCCGGCATGGCGTCCACTCTTGCGTCCAGCCCGATGGCCCGCCAGTCCTCTTTCATCAGTTCGGCTGCTTCGGTAAACGGGCTACCGGCGTTTATCTGGATCCAGATTTCAAGGGGTTCTCCGCTGGGCAGCTGTCGCCATCCATCTCCATTTTGATCAGTCACGCCTGCGTCATCAAGCAGGCTGGCGGCCTTTTCGGGATCGTGCTCAACTGCAAGGTTCAGCAGCTGGTCCAACAGTTCTTGGCCCCGGGTCGAGCTGTGATATTGGCGAGAGTTTATCGAATCGACTGCCGTGCTGGCAGGCCCGCCCAGACCGAAGAAGGTCAGTTTGCGGATTCTCTCGCGGTCAATTCCATGGGAAAGCGCGCGGCGGAACTCAACCTTGCGATAGACGGCCTGCTTCTCCGGTTCAGGGTAGTTCCAGTTGATGCCCCAAGCCGGTGCGCCGCCGGCGCCGTTGTCCCACAGTTCCAGTCGATAGCTGCCGTTTTCCTCATTGTCCTTATAGATGGCAATGTCACGCAGACTGAGGTTGGGATGGGCCATGAAGTCGATTTCGCCGTTGATGATTTTGAGGTTGAGAATCTCGTTATTCTCGGCGAAACCGACGTCTACGGTATCAATGTATGGCAGCTGATTGTCATCCACATCCACCATGTAATAGTAGGGATTGCGTTCCATCACCAGTCGCTGGCCGGCCTCCAGCCTGACCGGCCGCCACGCATTCAGTACCGGGTGCTCAGGATTGGTCCACCACTCCTGTTTTGCGGTAAAGGTCGAGAAGTCCTCGGAATCAGAGTAGTCGGGATGGAACTGTTCCATGTAGTGCCGGGGCTGAGCGTCCAACCCTGTGCCTATGCCTCCACCCACCCAGGCTGCGATTTCAATATCGGTAATGGGTGAGGGGCCGGCAAACTGGATGGTCAGGGTGAAGTCGTCTACTTTCGACAGCTGCATCGGCGCGTCACCCGACATGGTCCAAGAGGGCCGGGTAGAGGGGTGCTCTTCGTTGAGAATCATGTCGTCCCACCAGAAGATAACGTCGTCGACGGTGAACGGCTCACCGTCCGACCAGCGGGTACCTTCGCGGTAGTAGAGGGTCCAGACCGTCGCGTCTTGGTTGACTTCCCAGGCTTTGGCCAAGCCAGGCCCTACTTCCTGCCCACCTTCGGTCCAATGCAGGCTGGAGTGACCGTACATGAGTTGTGTCTGATCACTGAAGGAGCTGCTGGTCGTCGCCTTACGCAGAGTTCCCCCGTAATGGCCCACGTCGGACCAGGGCAGGTCCAGAACCATCGGGTCTACGGGAAGCCGTTCATCTACAGGGGGCAACTCGCCGGCGCTGACCAGTTCGGCCAACATCGGGGCTTCACCATATTGTGATGAAGGTGTTGGCATTTGCTCGCGTTGGACTGCCTGGGGTTTTTCGGCTTCGGGAGACGGTTGCGTCGGGGTGCAGGCTGCAGCGACAGTACCGGCGGCGGCAACTGCGGAGAGTTGCAGGAACTTACGTCGGGAGATCTTTCGCTCGATCATTGCCATTGTTCTCCTTTGCAGTATGGTTCGAAAGCCTCGATACGAGTTTCAACCTTACGTTTCCAGGGACAAGGCACGGGGGATTCTATGGCGGACGCCGAATTAAACGTGAACGACGCGGAAACATAGCAATTCAGGACGCTGCAGGAAATTGAACTGAAGTCGCGGGAGAATCTGTACGCCGTCTGCGGTGTATAAGGAAGAGAAAGGCCATCGGGACTTCACCTTTGCTCTCATTCAGCAGGTGGGGGAAGATCATTCAACTGACAGAATGAACCGAGCATTGCCAGAACTTGCAAAAGTAGAGCCGCAACACGCACTAATCTGTGAAGGACTTGGGAGGGCCTGATGGTATCACAGACTTGGTGGTAGGCACAAGAGATTGCAGGTGTTGGGGGAGCATCCCAGTTTTGGGGCGGGAAAGGGCGGGCACAAGTCCGGCACCTGCGGCGATTTGGCGTGGCTAGCGGGACGTGGTCTGGCTGGACACCTTCAAACAGGCACCTGTCTCCAATATCGACACCAGGTTCGACGAGGCGTGTTGTAGGAGAGGGGGCGTTGGGGGGGGGGGGGCCCCCCCCCCACGGGGGGGGG
>JAPPKT010000470.1 GCA_028819675.1 Caldilineaceae bacterium
TGCCGGTGGGCTACACGCCCGGCTTCGTCGACGGCGCCACCGCCGACATGGCCTTTACCCTCCTCATGGCGCTCGCCCGCAATCTCGTACCCGGCTGGCTCCACGCCCGCGGCCCTGACTACCTCGTATACGACGGCAACATCCTCCACGGACACGAGATCTACGGCTCGACCCTGGGTATCATCGGCATGGGACGCGTAGGCCGCGTGATCGCACGCCGCGCCAGCGGCTTCGACATGAAGGTCCTCTACCATAACCGCAATCCCAGCCCCCATGCCGAAGAGTTGAACGCCTCCTACCGAACCTTGGACGGGCTTCTTGAGCAGGCCGATTTCGTCGTGCTCAGCGTGCCCATGTCACCCGAAACGCGCCATCTGATCAGCACCGCCCAACTCGCCCGCATGAAAGAGACAGCCTACCTCATAAACGTGGCCCGCGGCGGCGTGGTAGATCACGAGGCCCTGCTCGATGCCCTGCAGCGCAACCTGATCGCCGGCGCCGCCATGGACGTTACCGAGCCGGAGCCCCTCCCGCGCGATCATCCCCTTCTGCGCCTTGATAACTGTCTCATACTCCCACATCTGGGCAGCGCCACTTT
The DNA here is from genome assembly GCA_028819675.1 of Caldilineaceae bacterium. The sequence continues at coordinate 599 of JAPPKT010000470.1, forward strand.
CCAGACCCGCTACCAGATGTCCCGTCGCACGGTGGACAACCTGCTGGCCGGTCTTCGCGGCGAGGAAATGCTGAGCCGCGTCGTCTGACCGGCCCCCACACCGATCCACTCTCCGATGCTGCTACTCCGTGCCCTCCGGCGGTAGCAGTAGTTCGGGAGGCGCGTCAGGTGGCGCGCTGAGAGTCAATAGAAACGCGATCAGCGCCTCGCTCTGCTCCTCTGTAAACGCAAGCGGCACTAGGTCGGAATGGCCCGGAAACGCCGGCGGCGCATGATTGTAGTGGCGGATCACCGCCTCCAGGTCGGGAAAGATGCCGTTGTGCATGTAAGGGGCCGTTTCGGCCGCGTTGCGCAGGCCGGGCACCTTGAACGCGCCGATCAGCTCCTCGCCTTCGATCTTGATGAAGCGCAGCTCCACGCAAGCCTCCTCATTCGCGTCGCTGTACTCGCCCAGACAGTTGAATATGTCCTCGACCACCTGCACTGTCCCCAGTGATCTGCCCTGATCGAACTTGCTTCCCTCCGGCAATGGCAGGCCGATATTGTGAAACGATCCATTGGTAAACAACGGACCATTGTGACAGTCGGTACACTGACCTTCACCAAAAAAGAGCCTCAACCCCTCCGCTTCCTGCGGACTGAAAAGTTCCGCCATCCGCGTCCCGTCGTTGGCGAGCGCAGCCGCGGCATAGTCGTCAAAACGGCTGCGGCCGGGCAGTATCCTGCGGGAGTAGGCTGCGATGCTCTTTCCGATGTTGGCGAAAACGCGATTGATCGCGCCGCGATCCGCCTCGCTCATTCCCTCCCAGGCTGCTTGCGCTGTCTCTCCCTCTACGGGGGCGGCCTCGCTGGGAAAACGCGACGTGTCGCTGAGATCGGGCGCCGGCCCGAACACCGCCTCGTACTCGCTTGAGTAGTTGCTCAGCACATACCGGGCGTGCGCCGTCCGCGTACCGCCGTGCTCGATCGCCGCCTCCTGCGGAACCAGCGCCTGCGCCCACTGGCTGTCCTTGCGCCCATCCCAGTAGAACCAGTCGCTGTACGCGATGCCGACGATGGAAGGCGTATGCCGCGGCGTATCGACATCGCGCACGTTTGCCAACACCTTCCCGTCGGTGAAGTACCTGTCCGGCTGATGACAGGTTGAGCAGGCGACCGACCCGTCAGGACTCAGGCCGCTGTCGAAGAAAAGTGCATGGCCCAGTGCAACCGCGTCGGGATTGTCCCCGACCGCGTTCGAAGGGTCTGGAGGCAAGGATGGCAGGCGGTCGATGCTGAGAGATGCAATGAGACCGCGTTCAGCCTCACTCCAGCTGTGAGCCGAAGCGCCGCCCGGCCGCGACGCCGCCCCGCCTCCGCCCCCTGACCCCATGAACACGCCGCGAAAAGTGGCCCCGACTGTTCCACCGCCAATGAGACCGGTAGAGATCAGGGCCACCGCAATGAGAAGTATAAGTGCCAGCCCGGCGCCGGCAACCAGTAGGCGGCGCACGCTCTACTTCAATTCGAACTCAAAAGTAGCCGTATCGCTCTGATCGCCGGAGCTGATCTCGAGCGTCAATACCCAATCGCCCCCCATATTAAACCGCATCCCTTCCAGTAGATACTCCCCCTCACCGAGATTCTCCGTTACCCGCGGCGCGGTGGGAAAGCCGTGGTTATGTTCAGGCATGCCCCCGTCAACCGCGATCTCGGCATCGGTCACCGGGCTGCCGTCCGCGGTCTCGACCTTCAACGTCCAGGCATGGGTCTCATTTATGACGACAGGGTCCAGTTTACTCACGGCGCTGACCCTGAAGAGGCCGTTCTCAGTGTCCTGCGTCCCGAGCGAATCGGCCGCCATCGAACCGCCCGACATGTCCATCGCCATGCCTTCTCCGCCACCCTCAGTTACCGCAATTGGATTGCATGCGCTGAGCGCCAACGCCATCGCCAATAGCCAAACAACGCCCCAGTTTCTCACTTCCCCCAACTTCCTTGCTTTCGCAGCATCTCTCTTTGCCGTTCTCATTCACTCTCGCTTCAATGTAACTGTCCCAACCAAAAGTCTGTCGTCAACAACGTCGGCGCAATCATCCCGCACTATAGCACGACGCACAATGCCCTGCTGTTTTCAGGATTACATTTCTGCTGCTGAATATCGAACTGGAAATGCGGGGCCTGAAAGGGTCGGAGACCGCAGAAAGCGGATGAGGGCGCGACACCTCGCCAGAACTCGGGCCTTTTGACACTACAACCAGCTACCCCTACCGTAGGGGCGCCCCTTGTAGGTGCCCTGGTACTTGCCCCTCCTCCGGGCCCTTCGCGTGACTTCGCGGTTCTGAAGAAAGGTGTTCTTCGCGACCCTTCGCGTCCCTTCGCGGATCAATCGATTCTGTTTCTCACAACCCCAAAATGTCAACGGAGCCTGACTGTTCAGATGCAACAGCCTCGGCCCGTGCATCGCAATGTGACTCAGGTTGAGAATCAGATTGGGGTGGAGAGTGGGCTCTGCCAACCGCCTCCCCCGGATCTCTCACCCGCCAAACTCGCGCCACCGCGCCGCCAAACTGTCCAGCTTCTTCAGAAAACCTGGCTGCTCAACCACCTCATGGTTGACCGGAAACGCCGGCAACTCGCCCCGGAACACCGCCAGCAGGCTCTCGCAGGCGATCGTGCCGTTCATCTCGTAAAGGTCATCGGTCCACGCCAGCGCATGCGGCGACAAAATCACATTCTCCATCCCGATCAGCGGATGATCGAGAGGCAACGGCTCCGGTTCGACCACGTCCAGACCTGCACCCGCAATGGTCCCTGCTTGCAGCGCAGCCACCAAGTCCTCCTGGTTGACGATCGGGCCGCGAGCGGTATTGATGAAATAGGCGCTCGGCTTCATCATTTCGAACAGACGCCCGTTAATGAATCCCCGCGTCTCCTCGGTCAAAGGACAGTTGGTAATCACGAAATCGGATTCGCTGAAAATTGTCTCCAGGCTCACGAGTTCCACGTTCAGCGCATCCGCCCGTTGCGGGTCCAGGTAGGGATCGTGGGCGAGGCGCCGCCCCAGGTCGAAAGGACCGAGAAGCCGGAACATCTCGCCCCCAATATTCCCCATCCCGACCGAGCCTACCGTCTTGCCGCTCAGTCCCAAGCCCGAGGTCTGCGCCTTAAGGTCCCATCTGCCGGTCCGCACTAGCTTGTCCTTCGCCCACAGCTTCTTGGCCAGAGCCAGGATCAGCGTCAGAATCGCCTCCGCCACCGGCTTCCGTACCGCGTCTACCGCGATCGCCAGCAAAATATCATTGGCCGTCAGTGCCTCCGTGTCGACGAGGTCATAGCCAACTCCCCAGCGGGCCAGGCAGACAAGCTCCTCGTTCCCTGCAACGGTCGAGGCGTCATATGGGCTTCCCAGCGCAATGACGCCTTCAAAGCCGGCGATGGCCTCGGCCGACACCGGCTCGCCCCCGCCCGCGTCATAAAATGCCCACTCAACGTGGGGCAGAGGATCGATCAACCTCGCCAGGACCGGTTCGATCGTGCCGGGTGCGGCCGTCTTGAAGCCCGATGATACACCAATGCGGAAGGGCCTAGGCATGGGCTTGTTCCTTTCAATTAGATTCAACAGCTGAGGTCTGATGCAGTAGTGCGCGGCTCTGCACGACCGGAACGCATGGCGCGTTCGCGGCCGGTCACTTCCGTTTCCTGGCTACTCCCCATCTTCCAATAGAGATGGACGCGAGTTGAAATAGGGTTTCTCAAACAGAATCTTCTGACGGTCCGTCAGTGCAACCGTCTGCGGCGGCTGCGTATATTTCGCGCTCCACGACTGCTGTCCCGGACTGTACTTGTAGAGCAGAGAACGTCGGTGAAACTCCGCAGCCCACTCCACCGTGCCATGTGTCAGCGCCTCGGTGAAAATGACCACCGAACCCGCCGGCGCCTCCGGGACGACCACGGCCTCATGCGCGTCGTGCGCAACCCGGATGCCGTCGGGGCAAGGAAAGTTGGCCTTATGGCTGCCCGGAACCGCACAGAATCCGCCCAATCCCGGCCCGGACGCCGACAAATTCCAGGAAACCACCGTCAGGCCGTTAAACATCTGGCCGTTGTTGTAGTGGTAGAACTCTGGCGGGTCGTAGGGCGTCGCGCCTCCGTGCAGGCGCAGCCGTTCAGTTCCCGCTCGCATATAGATGCCGTAGTAATGGTCCAGTCGGAAGCCGTCGCCCAGGATCGTCATGAGATATGGCATGATGCGCTCATGGTCCAGCAGAGTACAAAAGACCTCGTCCCACTCCAGGAAACCGCCAAACCTGGCGCCCATCGTGTCCAGATCCGGCCCCGGCAGTCCCTGGCTGTCTATCAACGCGTTCAGCTCTTCCACTTCCCCGGCAGACAGCACGTCTTCAACCACAAGATAGCCTCGCACATCGAATAGATACCGTTCTACCTCGTCCATCCGACCCCCCTTCCTCTGCCCAATCGGCAGCGCCGGCTCCCCGACCTGTTCTCAGTATTCCGCGCCCTACTCTACAAGATTGGCCTCAATGTATTCCCAATTGATGTCCTGGCCCAGACCAGGCAGCTGCGAAATATGCACGAATCCCTCCTCGTCCATCGGGTCGTCCAGGCAGTTGAGCCAGGGGGCCGGCTGCTCGTAGTCTATGAACGGATGCAGCAGGCCGCGCTCGTAGTACTGGCCGGGAATCCCCATCGCGCACAGGGCGTGAAAATTGCCCGGCCCGCCGCCGTGGACCTCCATCCTCATCCCGAACGACTCGGCCAGATGCGCGACCTTCATCAGCGGCGTCAACCCCCCCAGGTCGCCGACGCCCCCGCGCACCAGGTCGCATGCCCCCGCTTTGATCCACTCGGCCCGCGTGTACATCTTGCCCTCCGCCGTCTCTGGACCGCAGATCGGCAGTGACGTCTGTTCGCATAGCCACACGTAGGACGACATGCTGTGCTCATCCATCGGCTCTTCCATCCAGTAGTAGTCCAGCTTCTCCAGACCCTTCGCCAGGTAGAGCGCCTCCAGCCGCGAATAATAGTGATACGGGTCCAGCATCAGGTGAGCATCCGGGCCGTAGACCTCCCGCACCGCCGCGCACGCCGCGATGTCCCGCTTGACGTCCGGCGCCCCCTCATACGGCGGCTGCCACGTGTGCAGCTTGAAGGCAGGGTACCCGCGCTCGATGCACCACTCGGCGAAGTTCGCGTAGTCCTCCGGCGTGCCCAGCCCTCCCTCGATGTCGTCTCCGCACATCGTGCTTGCGTAAGCCGGCACCTTGTCGCGCGTCGCCCCCAGCAGCTTGTGCACCGGCAGATTCAGCGCCCTGCCCGCCAGATCCCACAGAGCCAGGTCCACCGCGTTCAGCAGCCTGTCCGACATCGTAGCCATATTCAGGCGCTGCCGTTCCTTGAGATTGTGCCAGATGCGCTCGCGATAAAACGGGTCCTCGCCGGTGATGTACGGTTTCACAAGGCTGCTGATCAGCGCCTGCGGCGGGCTGCCGAAGTAGTACCCCTCAACCCCTTCGTCAGTATGTATCGTCAGCACCGACTGCACCGCCTCGTGGTCTGGGCCCGGATGCCCGTGCCCTTCAGAGTCGCGCACGGTGTTCGAAATATAGCGAAATCGGCGGACGGACAGATCCGTAATCTTCATCGGTTTCTCCTGCCTGAAAGACTGAAAATGAGGCGAAGTAGGCCTGACTTCATCGGACCCCGCTCCCGCCAGTGCCTCCTCCCCGTGCAGTTTAGCACACGCCCCCAAAGCACAAAAGCAAAGCGCCGCGACAGCTGCACCTAAAGTCGTGGCCGAGCTTGACAAAGTCCCAGGCAACCCAAAACGGTTTCACTCTCTCCTCTCTCCTCTCTCCTCTCCACTCTCTCCTCGCTTTTGGGCGGTCGGGCCTAGTC
>JAPPKT010000204.1 GCA_028819675.1 Caldilineaceae bacterium
AGTCAAGTCCGGCTGCAGCAAGCGCCAGGCACTCCTCGCCTCCGCGGCCAAAGACAAAGCCGTCGCCCCCTTTCAGACGCACGACCTGGAAACCTGCGTGGACGCGCGCCACCAACAAGGCGTTGATGGCGTCCTGGGTCATCGCCCGGGGGGCATAGCCCTGCTTGCCGGCGAAGATTTTCTCGGCATGGGGACGGACTTCTTGCAAGAGCTCCTGGGCAATCAGCCTGTCGTAGATAACGACGTCGGCGGCACGCAGCAGAGCGAGGCCGCGCACGCTGATCAGGTCGGCACGCCCGGGCCCCGCGCCAACAATGTAGGCTTTGCCCTTCATGGGGTGTGCGCCTTCCTGACGGGAGGGTGCTGAACGACGAGTTCAGGTTTCCCCAGCGGCAGTGGTTTCATGGCTCATGTTCCAGAAGTGCGGCGATGCGGTCACGGGCGGAGGTGGCCTTGCGGGGCTGTGCTGAATAGGTGCTGACGGAGACGATCAGATCGTCGCGACGGGTGACTGCGGGCGAATGAAAGTTGCCTTCGGCCGGTGCATCGGCCACGTTAACCAGAAGATTTTTCCTGTGCGCGGCCTGCGCGATTTCGCGGTTGACGGAGCGGACGTTGGTGGCGGCAAACACGAGGGCGGCGTCCTCCAGGTCACCGTCCTTGTAGCCGCGACGGATCCATTCGACCTTGCCTGATTCGGCCCAGGCGGCAATCTGCTCTGTTGCGGATGGGCTGACAAGGCGCACGGGCAGTTCAGCGGCCAGCAGTCCTCGCACTTTGCGCTCGCCCACGATACCGCCGCCGACGACCACGGCAGTTCGTCCAGAAAGGTTGGTCACGGTCAGAGGGTATCGCACCACTTTGGCTCTCCTTTGCTCAGGCGTACGAAGGCGGGCGCCGGCCGGGGGAACCCGCCAGGATCGCGTCGACTACTCGCACGGCCTGCACGTTTTCGCGGACATCGTGGACGCGGACGATCTGTGCGCCGCGCTCTACGGCCATAGCGTTGGCCGCAATTGTGGCCGGGAGCCTGTCATCCACCGGGGCGCCGCCTGCCATTTTGCCCAAGAAGCCCTTGCGAGAACAGCCAAAGAGGAGCGGGTAGCCCAGTTCCTGAAACTCATCGAGGCGGGAGATGAGGGAGGCGTGCTGGGCAGGCGTTTTTCCGAAACCGATACCGGGATCAATGATACGGTGCCAGCGGGGAACGCCGTCGAGGCGGGCCCGCTCAAGAGCCGCGGATAGTTCTTTACGTACACCGGCTACTATGTCGATCGATTGTTCGAAAGGGGAGGGCGGGCCGCTTGGCGCGTCTGCGGTCGAAGGGCCGGTGCGGAGGGGCGCACGATTGTCCATCAAGACAAGTGGCACACGGGTGCGAGCGGCCAGGGCGCCCATCGAGACAGAAGCGCGAGGACTGAGAGGCGGGGGTTGAGATGGATCCTCTCCTGCGCGGCCGGCCAATTGGGTCGATCGCGATCCTGAGACGTCGTTCAGCCAGCTGGCCCCGGCATCAAGAGCCGCCTCGGCGACGTCGACACGAAAGGTATCGACCGAAAGGGGAACGTCTACGGCATCGCGAAGGGCGCTGATCACCGGAATTACCCGACTGATCTCCTCCTCGAGGGGTAAGTAGACGTGGCCAGGCCGAGTGGAGTAGCCGCCCACGTCGAGGATGTCGGCACCGGCGGCAACGAACTTGCTCGCCTGTGCCACTGCCGCCGCAATCGTGTCAGGCTCTTGGGCAAGTCCGTCGCCGGAGAAGGAGTCCGGCGTGATGTTGAGTATGCCCATTACCTTTGTGCCCTGCCCCCAATGCCACAGTTTTTCGCCTACTGGCATCACCCGGGCTGGTACCGGCATCTGCAGGCGCCGCCAGAGCTCCGACACTGAAATGTTCAGGCGGGGATGGCGCAGTTGCCGGTCCAAGTCCAAGAGAGGAGCCAGCACAAAGTCCCGTTCGGGAATGCCGATGTGGGGGATGGTCAGATCGGGGGTATCGACGAGAGCATCGTCGAAGAAAAGGATATCGAGATCGATGACGCGGGGACCGTAGCGAATCGATTTGATCCTTCCGAGGGCGACTTCGGTCTGCTTGACGGCGCGCAGCAGTTCTGACGGGGTAAGGCGTGTAGAGGCTTTACAGACTGCGTTGAGGAAGAGGGGCTGATCGGTGACCAGGATCGGATCTGTTTCGTAGAGGTGTGACGTCTCCACTATGGTCAGATACGACGACATGGCATCCAGGGCAGCGTGGAGATGGCCGGCCCGGTTTCCGAGGTTGCTGCCCAGGGCAATGAAAGCTGTGTGGGGCATAGATAACCCGGTGACGCAAGTTGCGCGGCAAAGTCTGTTGAGCCGGGCCGCCGTCAAACGGGTTGCGTCCGGCCACCATTCACGGCCCAGGCAGTCATCAATCGCAGGTACAGAACTGGCAAGGCCTCAGGCCGAATTATATACTCTTTGACCCGCGAAAGCAGTATTGATTTCGGGTGGATGCCCTTTCTGAACAGTTCAGGTATAATCGTTGTGGGTGCCATTGCTTGTTTGGAGAGCAGTATTGTGTCCCTTTTCTTGCCAGAAATGGGGCTTTGTACTGCACTCTTCACCCGTCTCAGTTTAACAATCCACGCAAATGAAGCCTGTGAAAGAAAGGCGACATGGACGAACTGAATGTCGACTATCCGCTTACCGATGAACAGATTTCGGCTTACCGTCGCGACGGTTTTGTGAAGCTGCCCAATGTTCTGTCGGCGGAAGTGTTGGACGTATATGGCGCGGAGTTTACGCGCCTCGTGAAGGCCCTTAACCGGCAGACCCTGGCGCTTGAGGAACGGAACACGTACGGGAAGGCCTTTCTACAGATTCCAAATCTGTGGGAACACAGCGGGATGGTGAAGAGTTTTGTGCTCTGCCGTCGATTGGGCAAGATCGCGGCCGAACTGATGGGCGTTGACGGCGTGCGCATGTACCACGATCAGGCGCTCTACAAGGAGCCTGGGGGAGGATTTACGCCCTGGCACGTCGACCAGTTTTACTGGCCGCTGTCAAACGACAATTCGGTTACGGCCTGGATTCCCTTGCAGGAGGTCCCGTTGGAGATGGGACCTCTTTCGTTCTGCGTGGGGAGCCACAAGCTGTTGAAAAATCGGAATCTATCGATCAGCGACGAGAGTGAACGGCGGATCGGCCGCACATTGCACGACTATCCGAAAAGCATTGAGCCGTTTGCCTTGGGGGAGGTCAGTTTTCACTCCGGTTGGACATTTCACCGGGCGGGGCCGAACGAAAGCGACCGGATGCGGGCAGTGATGACCATTATCTATATGGAGGACGGGATGCGGGTCGCGCCGCCGAAGAACGAGAATCAGCAGAGAGATTGGGAGCGCTGGCTGCCCGGGGCGAAAATTGGAGAACCTATCGACACGCCGCTGAATCCCGTCATTTACTCTGCCCGCGAATGAAGTTGCCGCCGCGCCAACAATATGGGGCGAAGACGTTGTGCAGTTCAGGGTAATTGGAGATTGGGAGCGGCACGTGCGCAAAGTCAGGTGGAATGCTGAAACGCTCAGGAGCAGGTCTGAATGAAAGGCGTAGCTAAACTGAGGCCGGGGGCAGGTCAAGTCGGTCTGCTGGACGCGCCCGAGCCGAGCGCAATCCCTGGCCATGTCGTTATCGAAGTGACGGCTGCCGGGCTTTGCGGGACAGACGTACATATCTATCACGACGAGTACCCGTGCCGGCCACCGGTGATCCTCGGCCACGAAGTTGCGGGAAAGATCGTTGATGTTGGCAGCGGCGACTCCCGATTTCGAACCGGGAGTTCGGTGACCAGCGAACCCAACTTTGCGCTGTGCGGAACATGCCCTTTTTGCCGTGCGGGGATGCTGTATCATTGCCCGCAGCGCGCGTCGATTGGAAGCGGGGTAAACGGAGCATTCGCCCGCTACGTGCTTGTGAAGGAACGATCGGTGCACCTGTTGCCTGACGGCGTGGACGAATGGTCAGGGGCATTGACCGAGCCGCTGGCCTGCTGCGTTCATGCGCTGGAAAACTCGAGGGTTGAGCCAGGGGACCTGGCGGTGATCACAGGGCCGGGCGCCATCGGTCTGATGATGCTTCAGGTGGTGAAGGCGGCCGGTGCGCGGGCGGTCGTGATTGGTACGGAAACCGACGAAGCGCGGCTGGAACTGGCGCGGCAGCTTGGGGCGGACGAGACCTTGATAGCGGGCAAAGACGACCTTCACGAGCTGGTGATGGAACGCACGGATGGTCTCGGCGCGGATATCGCGTTTGAGTGCTCCGGCGCAGGGCCCGGCGCGCAGACGGCCCTTGATCTGGTGCGGCACAGAGGGCGCTATGTACAGGTGGGGCTATTCGGCAAGCCGGTGATGTGGGACCTTGAGCAGGTCTGTGTCAAGGAGGTGCAAGTGCAGGGCACGTTCGCCACGGTGGCCAGCTCATGGCGCAAAGCCCTGGCTATGCTACACACCGGTCAGCTCCGGACGGAACCGCTGATCAGTCACCGCCTGCCGTTGGAGGCGTGGCAAGAAGCCTTCGACCTTTTCGAAGGCCGTGAAGGGGTGAAGATCGTGTTTTCGCCAGAGTAGGAGCTATTTGAAGGGGCAGCGAACGCTTTCCGGTCGCGGCGGGTTGCCAGAGTTCGACTGTTCACTCGGGCATTGAACCGGTGCAAAACTGCGCCTATCCATCGAAGTCCTATCCCATTCCCAAATTCTTTGCATGTCTGAGGTCGTACACTCCACGATTCCGGCGGGCCGACGGTGTCCCAGTTGCGGTTCACGGGTAGCCCAAAACGCTGAGACCTGCTACTTCTGCGGTCATGAACTGACCGGAACGCCCAGGACAAGGCCTGCACGCCTGAATATACGTGATGCGGTGCTGGCGCTCACTTTGCTGGCGATCGTGATCGGCTGGTGGCAGTTCGGCAGTCTTGGTGTGAATTTCCAAAGGACGAACGGCTCCCAGACCGAATCCAGCCCGACCTCACTGGAACCTGCGGATGCCCAGCCAACGGCCGACCCAGACGTTCAGCAGCCCGGCGTTTCAGTCGGTCGCCACACGGTGCAATCAGGTGAAACCTTGCTTGGAATCGCCGGACGCTACGGGGTGACAGTAGAGGAGATCCAGGCTGCCAACAATCTAAGCGGAACTCTGATCCGCGCGGGTGACGAATTGCTGATTCCGGTCGCAGCATCGATCTCTGAGAACGGAGGCAACGGCGCGCCGACGATCTCCACGGTCTTCAGCTATGTTGTCAGGCCGGGCGATACAGTTATCTCGATTGCCGTTCGCTTCGGAACGACAGTTGCGGCCATCCAAGAGGCGAATGGGATCGGGCCGGACGATTTGATCCGACCTGAGCAGGTATTGCAGTTGCCGGTTTCAGGCGTCCCCTCCAACATTCTAGCGGTGGAAGGAGCAACTCCCTCGCAGCGGGAAACGAATTCGGGTCAAATGTATATGCCACTGCAAATACTGGGGCCGGAAGACGGTGAACGGATTCCCCAATCCGAAGACGTGTTGTTTCGCTGGTTAAGTAGCGGCCTGCTGGAAGAGAATGAGTGGTACGTCGTCTACGTTTGGCCGTTGGAAGGGCTATTTGAACTACCGCCCCCCGTTTGGACGAAGGCCAACAGCTATCGGTTGCCGAGCCAGTGGGCGCCGCCACCTGATCGGGACGTCACTTACAGGTGGCAAACGTCGGTTGTGCGAGTATTGGTGGGGCAGGAAGGAGAGTTGAGTCTCGAGGCGGCGAGCGAGCCTGGGGATGTACGCAGTTTCGAATGGTTTGGCAGCGGAAACTGAGTCTTAGCCCAGAATTTCCGAATTGGCTGCGATCTCCTTTTGTCTCCCAAACAACCGAGTCCTAAGCAGAGGCCGGCTTCTGAAGGAAGGGCCACAAAATCGCGTCCAGAAGTGCTTGTCTTCGCCGATCCACAGGGGGAATCCGTTCCGATGAAGGCATGAATTCCTACCAGCTGGCGACGGCTAGCGCCCCAGTCGTGGGTGATTCCGCCGGCTGGCGCGGGCCCAGGAGTCCAGAAGACTCTCAGAGCTCTTGGGAGGAAAGCAGATCAGTTCAGGTAGATCTGGATGCCAACCGCCCGGGTCTTGGATTGGCATATCGGAGCGATGGTTGTATAGTAGGCGCGTCTCTGAAAGCTAACGGCAAGTGTAATCTCGGTCGGTTCGCGACAGCCTCTTGCCGGCGGCGTTTCTAAGCCAATGAAGCGCAAACGGTGGGCTTTAGGGTCATCATCGCCAAACCCTTTTCGTGAAGCAGGCTCGAATAAAGATTTTCGCGTTATTCCACGTTTGGCTGCAAGGAAACCGCTTAGGGGCGGCGATTCCTCTACTGTAACTTTCCACATTCAGAAACCAACTCATTCAAGGACATTGAGGAGGAATTCATGCCGCGACCAGTAACGCTCTTCACAGGTCAGTGGGCGGACTTGCCTTTC
>JAPPKT010000017.1 GCA_028819675.1 Caldilineaceae bacterium
ACGACTTCGAGCACTGGGGCCTCACCATCTGCCCCGACGTCGACACCGTCCTCTATGGCCTCGCCGGCGTCAACAACCCCCACACCGGCTGGGGTCGCGCCAACGAAACCTGGGCCGTCCTCACCGAAATGGAGCGCCTCGGCGGCGAGGACTGGTTCCGCCTCGGCGACAAGGACCTCGCCCTCCATCTCCTCCGCAACCAGTGGCTCAAAGTTGGCGTCAACCTGACCGAAGTCACCGACCGCCTGCGCCGCAAGCTCAACGTCCCCTCCCGCATCCTGCCCATGTGCAACCAACCCGTACGCACCCTCGTGCACACCGACGAGGGCGACCTCCCCTTCCAGGACTACTTCGTACGCCGCCGCTGCGAACCCACCTTCCGCGGCCTCACCTTCGTCGGCGCCGCCAAAGCAACCCTCACCCCCGACGTAGCCGCGGCGCTCCAGGCCGCCGCCCAGATCATCATCTGCCCCAGCAACCCCTACCTCAGCGTCGACCCCATCCTCTCAGTCCCCGGCCTGCGCCAGCTCGTGCAGGACAGCGACGCGCCCGTCGTCGCCGTCAGCCCCATCGTCGGCGGCCGCGCCGTCAAAGGCCCCGTAGCCAAAATGATGCGCGAAATGGGCCATCTCAACCACCTCCCGCTCACCATCGTCGAGCACTACACCGGCCTCCTCGACGGATTCATCCTCGACCAACAGGACCAGGCCGATCAAAGCCGCCTTCCCCTGCCCGCGCTGACAACCGACACCATAATGACCGACCTGCCCTCCAAACAGCGCCTCGCCGCAGAGGTCCTGCAGTTCGGCCAGTCACTAATGGGAAGCTGAATTCGTTTTCAGCAAGCCAATCAATTGTTGAGAGGTGAATGGAGTTTTATGCCGCATCACACCGAACCGAGCGTAAACAATGCCATGGGGATCCTGCTTCAGGCTATGCTGCCTCGAAGTGATGTGCGCTCAGAGAGCACACAAGCCATTTACGGACACCCAAGCCTTAGGCCCGACATCCTGATCACAGCGCCCGGCCGGGCACCCGTTGTCATCGAGGCCGAGTACATGCCCGCCGCCAGCGTCGAATTAGAAGCGAAGGACCGCCTCGGGCTTACGACCGCTGCCAACCACCGTGTCATCGAGGCCGCCATCGCCCTCCGCTACCCGGACAAAATAGGCGATGCGCAGAATCTCTCCACTGCCCTCACTGATGCCCGTCTGTCATACTGCGTCTTCACAGAAAACGGCAGTGCTACCCGCTTCCCTGAGTCGGGCTGGCTCGACGGCTCGGTCGAGGATCTGGCCGATATGGTTCGCCTGGTCTCAGTTCCACAGCACGCCGTCGATCGGGCAACAGAAATCCTGCAGGAAGGCATCGACGGCGCCGCCAAAATCCTCGACGAACTGGATCGTACCCGCCCAGGCATGACAGGGGCAATCGCCAATCTGTTGGGTATGGCCAACGTGCGCCAGACCCGCCGCATGGCCAGCGCCATCATCGCCAACGCCCTCGTATTCCACGATCAGATCGCCGGTATGCACGCTCGCATCAAGTCCCTCGCGCATGCCTGTGGCGACAGTGTTGACAACCCGCAGGGCGAAGTTTTGGCGGCTTGGACCGCCATACTGAACATTAACTACTGGCCCATCTTCTCCATCGCCAAAGATATCCTCGAGCATCTGGACTCCGCAGACGCCGCCCGAATACTGCGGCGCCTGCGGAATACCGCACAGGGCGTCAACGCAACCGGCGTCGAAAACGCCCACGACCTCACCGGCCGCATCTTCCAGCGGCTCATAGCCGACCGCAAATTCCTGGCCACCTTCTACACGCTGCCTGCTTCCGCCGCACTGCTGGCCCTGCTCGCCGTCGCCAAGCTGGAAGGGGTCGACTGGTCGAACTCCGAGGAAATAGGCAATCTGCGAATCGGCGACTTCGCCTGCGGTACCGGCGCCCTGCTCTCCGCCGTGTACGAACAGATTGCCGCCCGTCACGAGCGTGCAGGCGGCGACGGCAGCAAGCTGCACAAAGTGATGATGGAGGAGGTGCTCTACGGTTGTGACGTCATGCCGTCAGCAATTCACATCACCGGCTCAACGCTATCAGGCGTCGAACCAGCGGTCGGCTTTACCAACTCCCGCCTCTACACTGTTCCCTACGGCCGTCAGCAAGATGGCGGCGTAATGATAGGTTCTCTGGAATTGCTTCAGTCTTCAAGAGTGCAGACACTGTTCAACATCAGCGACCCTGCCATGCGCACCGGTAGCGTGGGCGAAGAGACAGCTGCCCAGATCACCACCGAGATTCTCGACTTCGGTTATGACTTGGTGATCATGAATCCGCCATTTACGCGTGCCACCAACCACGAAGGGGCGCACGCCGACATCACCAACCCTGCTTTCGCTGCTTTTGGCGCGACTGATGAAGACCAGAAAGCAATGGGAGAGCGGGCCACTAAGCTGGCGAAGGGCACCTGTTCCGACGGCAACGCCGGCATAGCCTCCACTTTTGCGGCGCTAGCCCACAAAAAAGTCAAACCAGGCGGTGTCTTGGCTCTGGTCCTCCCTCTGTCCGCCGCTACTGGTCTGTCCTGGCTAGGCTTGCGCGAAATGCTTGCCCGTGATTACACCGACATGACTGTGGTGAGTATCGCAGAGAATGATCGTGAAATGTCCTTTTCGTCCGACACGGGCATGGCTGAATGTCTGGTAATTGCTTGCAGGCTCAGGGAGAACGAAAAGCCCAATGACACAGACCGTTTTATATCCCTTAGCCGCAGGCCGCAAGGGTTTGCCTACGCGAGGGCACTGGTGGCAGGCTGCGCCCCTGACAATAGTCAGGTCAGACGAATCGAATGCGGACCATATGGGGGTACGCCCATAATGATTGGGGGCGAGCTGGCGGGCTACATGATCACCGCGCCCCGTGCCCCAGTCTGGCGCTCAGTGCGGGTGTCCGACTACTCTGTGGCGCAAACTGCATGTGCTCTGACTCAATCCAGCCTGTGGCTGCCCGGCTGCGCAGATCCGGCTGAACTGAAGACATCGTTACTGGGCGAAGTCGGCGCACTCGGGTTAGTGGATCGCGATATTACGGGCCCGGCCCCCAAACCAGGCTTGCCTCCTAGAGGGCCCTTTGACAAAGTGCCTCCAAGCCCCACGGCTACCTATCCGTCACTGTGGAACCACGATGCAAAAAATGAAACCCGTATGGTCTGCGATCCCGATTCACAGCTTCAGGTCAGACAAGGCATGGAGCATGATGCTGAGGAAGTTTGGGATACTGCGAGCAGAGCGCATATAAACCGTGACTTTACTTTTGGCTCTCAGGCGTTGGCTGTCGCTTTCACGGTCAAGGAGTCAATTGGCGGGAGGGTATGGCCCAACGTTATCTTTTCCGATCGCAGGTTTGATTACGCCTTCGCATTATGGGGGAACTCCACACTGGGTCTGCTGTCCTATTGGTGGCATTCCAGCCGTCAGCAATCGAGCAAGGCGAGTATTACTATCCGCTCCGCCGAGTCTCTCCCTGTACTGGATTTACGCTGCCTCACAGATGAACAGTTGTGTATCGCTGAGAAAGTCTTTGAGGAGTTCCGGGACAAAGACCTGACGCCCGCATACCTCGCCGACGCGGACCCCTACCGCGCCCTCCTGGACCGGCGCGTCATCTGCGATCTCCTCGGCTTCGACGAGGACATCTACAAGGCCGTCCGCCTCCTTTCCGCCAAATGGTGCGCCGAGCCGTCCGTGCACGGCGGGAAGGAGCGCCCAGAATCTGCCGAGCTAGTAATCTAACACTTTTTCTGTCGCTTCTTGACCGTTAGACTGCCCCTACACGTGCGCGGCAAATTGCTTCATTTTACACCTAAGTCTGTGGCCCAGCTTTAGGGCTCAAGCCCAACGTTCGAGCGAGAATCGACGTAAACTTAGACCTTCTGGCCCCAAGTAAACGTGTATCCACTGGACTCCAACAACCGGATCCTCAAATGAGCTTGTGGACCATCGTCCCCGTCAAACCCTTCAACGAAGGCAAAAGCCGCCTCGCCGGCCACATCTCCCCCCAACAGCGCCGCGCCCTCAACCGCGAACTCCTCACCCGCACCCTCACAGCCATCAACCAGGCCCACCTCGACGCCGAAATCCTCGTCATAAGCCGCGACACCCACGCCCTCGACGCGGCAAAACGCGCCGGCAGCCGCGCCCTGCCCGAAGAAAGCCAGCCCTGCACCCCCAACGACACCGAGTCCGAACCACAGCTCAACGCCGCCCTGACCCAGGCCGCCCGCCACGCCGCCGCCCACGGCGCAACCAAACTCCTCGTCCTCCCCACCGACATGCCCAACCTCACAGCCGGCGACGTCCGCACAATGGCCGCCTCCCGCGGCCCCGAACCCCAGATCACCATCGCCCCCAGCCGCGACGGCGGCACCAACGCCCTCATGCTCCAACCGGCCCAGGCCATCCCCTTCGCCTTCGGCCGCGACAGCTTCCTCCGCCACCAGCGCCTCGCCGCCCAAGCCGGCATCCCCGTCCACGTCGTCCAATCCGACTCCCTCCTCTTCGACATCGACCGGCCCGAAGACTACCGCCGCGTCTTCAACCACCGTAGTTAGTGGACAGCGGCAAGAAACTGCTGGGGAGCGTTGACATCTCCACCTGTAGGGGCACCCCTTGTGGGTGCCCTCCTTGTTGCCCCCGTCTACTTGGCTGGACACAACCACGAAATCGCCCATCCTGCGGAAACGAGACCTGTCGGGCATCCCGTCCCAACCAGAAATCAAAAACCGCCACCTGCCGTGACGGTTTTACCCTACACTCGAAACTTCACACCATCCCGTGACTCAATCTCCTTCACTCTTGCTCTCATCAACGGGCTGGTTCTCACCAGTGGGAAACATGTTGACAGGCTGCTGCAACAATGTGCCCATGCGCACGCGGGCAATAACCGCTAGTTGCGTGTTGCTGTCCAAGGCGAGTTCAAAAGTCTTTTCAAAGAGTTCAAGTGCAGCGCCAATGTCTCCCTCCATTTCCGACACAGTGCCGAGCAGAAAATATCCCTGTGGGTCAAGAGGGTATAGGCGGATCGCATCCTCGCCGATTTTTCTCGCCTTCTCGAGATCACCAACCGTCGCATAGGCAGAACCCAAGATCCACCAGTAGGAAGTTTTCTGATCGGGGTCGATGAGCGCAATCGCTTCTGCTAATGTGTCGTCAACAATCTCACCCTGCCCCAGTTTGTCCCGGACCACTGCCTCCCAGATTAGAAGCTCGGCGTCCGGCTTGGTTAGTTCACTTTTGGCCTCTTCGATGACTGCCAGCGCGTCGCCCCAATTCTCCTCAAGCGTCAGTTGTCGTACCGACGTAACTGCTTCGGACGCTATGACGGTATTGGCATCGACGGGAATGAATTCGAGCAGAGCCCAAACCATCGCCGCGACCAACGCTACCGTTCCGAATGTCAGGCTCAATCTCCGAATGAGATTGCGGCGGTTGGCCGCCACCACCTCGTCGAGCCGCCACCACATCCCTTGCGCCGGAGAATTGCGTGTTCGCAACTGCCGCAAACCGCCGGCACTGTCAAGAACTCGCACAATGCGCCCGGCATCACTTCGCAACTTTCCCTGCAAACTCAGCCATCTGGTCTGCTCAGGTCGAAGGTCCAGGCCGCTGGACTCCAGTTGAGAAAAGCAATCTTCTATGCTGTCAAGGAGCACCAGGAAAGTTTCAGCATTATCTCGACGCAACTGCACAACTGCGCGTTCAGCCTCGTCCAGTCTGTCCCGCAATATGGTCGCAAGACTCTGCCGCTCTTCCCGCACTGAATATGCCACGAGCCACCCTCCTGTACTGTGGTGGTGCCCAGCCTAGCACATCATCACATCAGGAACAACCCGATAGTCCCTGTCCCTGCCGTGTGCCTTCCAGAATGGGGGTGAACTCTTGCATACCTCCGGCAGCAACCAAACCACGACCAGTCTGCGATCAACACCAATGCAGGCGAATCGCCGCAACTGACCACTGCGGTTCTGGGCGGTCGGGCCTTCGGCCATCCCTTGTGGGGGCCCCGCAACGCCCCCTCCAGCTAACCCACCATGTCGCCGCGTTTCGATCTCCTGTCTATACCGCCGGTCGCCCACCCACTGCGCGCCGGCCCGCAGCGATTTCCGGCGGCAGCCTATGTTACAACGCTAGCAATGAGAGAGTCTGCCTCTGACGACCCTGCCGCAATCGGCGGGCGACCGTCATACGGAAACACTCTTCCCTTGTATTGCGGGGGCGGCGTCTTGCGCCCGCCGCGTCCGCGGACCATTCAACGTGCTGCCAATGAAGGTGTAACGGACAAACAACTGATACGTTATCAGGGCCGTTACCGTAACGCTGGCACACACCAGGATATACTTCAGGTGATAGCTTATGGGCCACGCTACAACCAGC
>JAPPKT010000128.1 GCA_028819675.1 Caldilineaceae bacterium
TGACCCGAATGATAGACTGGACGGATATCTGGTCTGAATCGGGGGTCGAAAAAACGTTTGACACAACGGCAATACGTGATCCGGACTCAAGGCATAGCGGCATTGCACGCCGCGATCCGCGGCGGCAAGCGGGGCAGGGCTGCCCGCGCTGCATCAATCTTCAGGCAGGTTCCGAAACAGCGCCGCCATCACCGGATCATCAGTCGCGCCCACATCCGCCTTGGTCAGGGGGGCCTGGTCCCTGTAGTCTTCCGGCAGATCCTTTCGCACCCAGATCGGCGTCCGCGACCCGGCGTACAACGCCCAGATAACCTTGCGTACCCGGTCGCTCAGATTGGGCGTGTTGGTATGGTAGATCGATGTGTCGTTGATCAGGCAGTCCCCCGCTTTGCCGCTGGCCAGGACCATCTCAGGCACTTGACGCGGCTGTCCATCAGGTGCTGTGAACCAGGGCGGCGAGTTGACATGGGTACCATGGGTGCCGGGCAACAGTGCGGTAGGCCCCATGTCCTCCTCCACATCTTCGATCAGAAAACTGAGCCGGATATAGATCGGCGGGGTCATGTCGGATGCCTTCTTATTCACCCGCGCATCGTTATGCCACGCCTGGTGGGCCGGGCTGTTCTCAAACAGGCAGTGCCCGTGACCGGCCCCAAAGACGACCGGTTCGTCGTCCCAGTATCGCTCCATATAGCCGCGCACAATCGGCATGATTTTAGGTAGATTGACCAACTGGCGAAAGCTCGGCTCTTGCCAGAGTGGAATTAGGTCGAAGCGGTTGAATGTGTTGCGATATTCTCTCCCCATACGCGCGATCTGTTCGTTCATTTTCTTGTCAAAAGCGTTCTGGATCTCCTTCAGCATGTCCGGCGGGATCGCGCCGCGCACCATCGTGTAACCCAGATTCTTCAAATTCAGAATTTGGATTTCCAGTTGATGCGTTTCATCCAACTCTTCCATTGGCGACGCAGCTAGAGGTTTGGTCTTGGTTTGCATGCTAGCTTGGCTCCTTTCCTGAGAAGCTGTTTGGAAAGTAAAGGCTGTCGGCCAAATTGTGGTATACGTAGTCTATGTGAAAACAGAACGATATCCAACAGATCTGACTGACAGCCAGTGGTTTATCGTCCAGCGTCTGATTCCCGCGGCCAAACCGAGCGGATGACCCCTAATCGACCCTTTTCAGGCAGCTTCTCAGTGTCCCATTCCCCGGATTCAGCGAGTGGGCCGCGGGCGAACTGCCTGGACCCCGCCAGCGAAAGGCCAGTTACGTTGTGGTGACCTATACTCAAGGAAGGAAGCCAGCGGAGGATCTGTTTGCGCAGGCACGCGCGGAGCGGATCGATGCCAATGCGCCGCTGGCCGCGCGCATGCGGCCCCGCACTCTCGATGAGTTCATCGGCCAGGAAGCGATCGTGGGCCCGGGCCGGCTCCTGCGGCGCGCGATTCAGGCGGACCGGCTGAGCAGCCTCATCTTCTATGGTCCCCCCGGCACCGGCAAGACGACCCTGGCCCAGGTGATCGCCAACACAACGGCGGCCCATTTCAGCGCGCTCAACGCTGTACTGGCCGGCGTCAAGGACATCCGCGCGACGGTGGCGGAGGCCCAGGAGAGGTTGGCGCTTCACGATCAGAGGACAATTCTCTTTGTCGATGAGGTGCATCGTTTCAACAAGGCCCAGCAGGATGCGCTCCTGCCCTGGGTGGAGAACGGAACGGTTACTTTTATCGGCGCCACCACCGAAAACCCCTATTTTGAAGTCATCAAAGCCCTGGTCAGCCGCAGCCGCATCTTTCAGTTGAAGACGCTGACAGACGTGCATCTGCGTCAGATCATGCAGACCGCTCTCGACGAGCCCCAGCGCGGCTATGGCGGCCGGCGCGTTGAAATCGAGAACGAGGCGACCGATCATCTGGTCTCTGTTGCCAATGGCGATGCCCGCGCCCTGCTGAATGCGCTGGAGCTGGCCGTCGAGACCACGGACGGCGACCCGGATGGTACCGTCCGCATCTCACTCGCCATCGCCGAAGAGTCGATTCAGCGCCGCGCCGTGCTGTATGACAAGGAAGGCGACTATCATTTCGATACGATCAGCGCCTTCATCAAGAGCCTGCGCGGCAGCGACCCGGATGCGGCGCTGTACTGGCTGGCGAAGATGATCTACGCCGGCGAGGAGCCGCGTTATATCTTTCGGCGCATGTTGATCCTGGCGAGCGAGGATGTGGGCCTGGCCGACCCGCAGGCCGTTCAGGTGGTCGCGGCCTGCGCCGAGGCCTTCGACCGTGTCGGCCTCCCGGAGGGCAACTTTCCCTTGGCCCAGGCCGCGCTCTACCTGGCGACCGCGGAAAAGTCCAATTCGGTTCTGGCATTTTTCGACGCGCTCGAGGCTGTGAGCAATGAACCCGATTCTGATGTTCCCAGCCATTTGCGCGACGGCAACCGCGACAGTGAGGGGTTTGGACACGGGGCAGGTTATCTCTATCCGCACGCTTACCGGGACCACTGGGTGGCGCAGCAGTATCTTCCCGGCGCGCTGCAGGGCAGAGTCTTTTACGAGCCGACGGGCCAGGGCTATGAGGCCGGGATCAGCCTCGGCGTCACCCAGCGTCGCGAGGCCCAGCTGGCCGCCATGCTGGACGGCTTTGGCGCGCCGCCGGAAATCCTGACATTCACGCCCGACGAGTCCGCCCGCGACCGCTGGCTCCAGCGGACGATTGCACAGGCCGGCGTAGCGACCGCCGCGCTGCGGGACCGCATTCTGGGCGCCGGCCCCCTTGAGCGGCACAGTGTTGTTCTGGATGTGAACGCCGGCAGCGGCCTGCTGACCTGGGAGGCGCTGCGGCGCGCGCCCGAAGGCGGTGTCTACGCGCTGGCGTTCAACGAGTCGGACCGGCAGGCGCTGCAGGAGCAGGCGCAAAACCTGGACGAAGTCGAGCGGCCGGTTGTGCTGCATGGGGCGGTGGAAGAGACGGCGCAACTTCTCGATGCGGAGGAAGTCCGTTTTGATGCGATCGTCGGACGCAACGCCCTGCTCGGCTCCGCGGACAGAGAGGCTGCCCTGGCGCAACTGGCCGAACACCTGGCCGCAGGGGGCTGGCTTGCGCTGGCCGAGACGATACCGAGACACACGCAGAGAATATACGACCTGGGAGATCGTTCCCTGCTCCAACCTGAGCTGGCCAAGCGGCTGGTTGCGGCCGAAGAGTCGATCTACGCCGATACGACCGATTACCTAGTCAACTGGGACGAGGAGACGTTGCAGACCGCCCTTTCCGCCGTCTTCCCTGAAGAGGCACAGGCCGGGCGGGTCTCGCTGGAGCGGATCGACACCGATACCGATCTGCGCATTACCGAAGCGCACGTCCGGCGCTGGTTCAGTCCGGCTCCTGGCGAGCGCAAATCCTATGCCGAACGGCTGGCCGAACAGATGCAGCCTGATGAGGTGGAGCAGGTTGAGGGCTGGATCCGTGGACAGCTGCTGAACCGGACCGTGGTCTGGCGCCGCCGCACGGTGTTGATACGGGCGGCTGGGCGGTAGGCAGCTGCATGTTCTGCGGCCAGACCAGGATGTCCCTCTCTCTGACTCACCTGAGCTGCGCCGCCAGTGTCAGATAAGTCAGAAGCTGAATGCAACTTTTTCCCCCTTCTCGCCGTCCAATAGTTGCGGCTAACTGTCAACAGCAACTTCGACGGGACAGAGAGGGGCTCCATGAAAGTTTTTGCCACCTTTCCAATCGCATTCTTTGCAGGCTTCTTGCTAATGGTTGCCTTCAGCCATTCTGCTAGAGCTCAATCCGAAGATGTAGAAGCGCCAACACCGCAAGCCTACCTGGCTGTGCGAGGAGAGAACATCGCAACGAAGGGACAGGTAGAGGCTTCGGCAAGGAATCCTGGGCTTGTGCTGGTGAATGATGGCGATCCACATACAATGTGGAATTCGCATGGCTTTGCACCGCAGTGGATTTCAATCGAGTTCGATACTTTCCATCTGGTGAACAAGATCGAGCTGGTTGTTACGCAAAGCGAAGCCGGCGAAACCACACATGAAATCTGGCTGGGAGACGATTCTCACACGACGACTCCTTATATGCGGTTTGACAAAGCCCACACCGAAAATGGACAAACATTAGAGATCTTTGTCGATCCTCCGCGACGCATAAACAAGGTGTATATTCTGACCAAGCAGGGTAAGGGATGGGTCGGCTGGTACGAGGTGAGGGTTTTCAACGCGATTGAATTCAACGAGTGGAAACTCAACGAGACGGCCTCTGGGTTTGAGTTGCCCGTGCAAGCGACTCATGCCGGCGACGGGAGCGGTCGGACATTTGTCGTCGAGCATAAAGGACGCGTGCGTATCCTCAAGGACGGTATTGTCCAGGGCGTTCCCTTTTTGGACATCTCTGATCGTGTGAAATGCTGCGGCGAACAGGGACTTTTCAACATCGCCTTTCCTCCAACATATAGCGACCGCCAGCATTTCTACCTGAGTTATACAAATGCCGCTGATGAGACCGTTATCAGCCGGTTTACGACGACCGCCAATCCTGACATAGCCGATCCTGACAGCGAGGAAGTCCTGCTTGCCATCCCACAACCGCATGTGAATCATAATGGCGGTTCCCTGGCGTTCGGGCCCAGAGACGGATACCTCTACATTGGCAGCGGCGATGGCGGCGCCATGGAGGACAAGCAGAATGGACAGGATCCCGGTACGTTGCTGGGCAAGATTCTACGGATCGACGTGGAATCCGGCGTCAAACCCTACGATATTCCTGCCACCAACCCGTTCATAGAAGAGGACGACTACCGCGACGAAATCTGGGCATTGGGTATACGCAATCCCTGGGGATTCGCCTTCGACAGGCAGACTGGCGCTCTCTACATTCCCGACGCAGGACAGAGCAGAAGAGAGGAAGTTAATTTTCAGAGCGCGGAAAGCCTGGGAGGGGAAAACTATGGATGGCCTATCTGGGAGGGGAATTACTGCAGCCAATTTGAAAGCGTTTCGTGCTACGCAGCTGACTTGGTCCTGCCCGTATCTGTCTATGACCGCCTGTCGGGGGAGTGCGCTGTTGTCGGTGGAGCGGTCCTGTCAGGGATTTTCTTATATGCTGATTTTTGCAAAGGCAGCATCTGGGGATTGCAGCGAAAAGGAGACAAATGGCAGAGCACACAACTCATAAGCGGCTCAACTGCCATAAGCAGCATTGGCACTGACGAAGCGGGCAATGTATACGCCACCGGCTATGCGAGTGGCACGATCTATCGACTCGTTCCAACTGTGACAGGCGAATCAAGAGGACACGGACCAGCCAAGCAGATATCTTTTGAAACACTTGGTTTTGGACAGCATACCTTTCCGCAATAGCGGAAAGGTCCGTGGCCGCTTCTTCCTGGGAGAGGCCGGCCGTCTCGCGGGCCCAAACCATGATTGCAGGGTTGATCTGGGGCATGGTCTTGCGATTCCCTCCTCCACCCCCATTTTGTAGGCAGTTGTGGTTGCCAGACGCCTCCCGCCAAGGCCGGGAAGCTACGCCACCTCGCGCACGGGCGCGCCGCCCTGTTTCGCATCGGCCCTCATGTGGCAGACTTTGTACTTCCTGCCGCTGCCGCACCAGCAGGGGTCGTTGCGCTTGGGCCGGTTGTTGGTGTTGCGCACCGTTCGCTGTTGGGTTGTGTCCTGCCGGTTTGTCTGGATGTTGCGCGCAATCGGCGCCGGCAGCGTCGGCGCCTTCTGCACCTGCAACGTCATCACCGTCGTCACGATGTCGGAGCGGATGTCGTTCATCAACTCCTGATACATGGCGAAGGCCTCGCGCTTGTAGGCAACCAGCGGGTCGACCTGTGCGATCGCCTGCAGACCGATGCCCTCACGCAGCCTGTCCAGATCGGTCAGATGTCGGACCCAGCGGTGGTCGACCGCGCGCAGCATGATCTGGCGTTCCGCATCGCGCAGCATGTCGGCATCGATCTCTGCTTCCTTCTTGTCGTAGGTCTGATGCGCGATCTCGGCGGCCTGTTCTGTGATTTCGTTTGCGTCCAGCTCCTGCCACGGGGCCGGGTCGAAGTTCTGCGGGAAGGGGAAGACGGTGCGCAGCACCAGGAGCAGGTCTTCCGGGTTCCACTCCTCTTCAAAGCGCGTGGCGGTGTGTTGCTGCACAGCCGCATCGATCTCGTCGGTGATCATCTCCTGAATAGCGGGCTTCAGTGACGGCTCGTTCAGAAGGCGCCGCCGCTGCATGTAGATCGTCTCTCGCTGCTCATTGACGACCTCATCATACTTGAGCACGTGCTTGCGAATGTCGAAGTTGTGGCCCTCCACCCGGGTCTGCGCGTTTTCGATCGCTTTGCTGATCATGTTGTGCTTGATCGGCTGGTCGTCCTCCAGGCCGAGGCGGTCCATGACGCCGGTCA
>JAPPKT010000375.1 GCA_028819675.1 Caldilineaceae bacterium
GCCCCCCCCCCCCCAACGCCCCCTCTCCTACAACACGCCTCATCGACCGGGTGTCTACATTGGTGACAGGTGCCTAATAGAAGGTGCCCAGCCAGACCCCGCTCCGCCAGTCCCATCGAATCCCCCATGGCCAGCCCTTGTGCCAGCCCTGGCCCCCCAAATCTAACGACCTCCCAACTAAGTCTGGCCCTGACAGCTTCCCGCCTCTGCTCCAACAGCCGGCCCATTGTCCCAGCCGCTGCCGGCTTGGATTCCCAGCCTCTTCCTACCCCAAATCCGGGACGCACCCCCCTCAACCGCTCGATTCCGAGAAACAGGGGGCTGCTGCTATAATGGCAAAGAAATTTTTCACGGACCTGGTCCAGCCTCGACGACGGGGCTTCCCTTGGTCCGCGCAGCAGCCAAGCGGCAGACGGAACTGATATGAAAGCATTCACAGTCATGTGGCGCACGATTAAGGCGCTCTATGAAGATCTGCTCCTTTGGGTCTGGCTCAGCGTCCTCTGGTGGGTCGGGATTTTCCTGGTACTGCCCGCGGGACCGGTGACGGCAGGTATCCACAACGCGGCCAACCGCGTCGCCAACTACCGCAGGGTGGAGAGCGGTTTCTTCTGGGACGGCGCAAAGTCCACCATCGGCAAGAGCTGGCTCCTGCTCGGCATCAATCTGCTGATGATCGCCGGCGTCTCGGTGAACATCCGCTTCTACGGCGCCAGCACCGCCAGTTGGGCCCAGATCATCAGTATCGTATGGGTCTGGATCCTGATCATCGTTCTCATGGCGGGTCAATACTTCTTTCCCTTGCTCTGGCAGCAGGACGAAATGAGTATCAAGATGGTCCTCAGAAACGCCTTCATTCTCGCCCTGCGCCACCCTCTCTATACCTTTCTCATGTTCCTCTTCCAGGTCCTGTTGCTCGTCGTCAGTTTTGTTACCGTACTGCCAATCTTTCTGCTCACACCGGCGGCGGTCGTGTTGGCGATGAACTTCAGCTTGGTCGGCTTGCTGCAGGAACTGGATCTTGCGCCGGAGCCGCCGCCAGGCGCGTAATCCCTGCACGAGTAACCCGCACCACGTTTCCCAATTCCAAAAACTTAGATCAACAATGGCAATTCTCGCGGAATATCACAGACCAAAGACCCTGACCGACGCCCTCGATCTACTGGCTGATCGTACCGCACGGCGCCTGCCCCTGGCCGGGGGCACCCATCTCGTGGGAGCCCTGGAAACGCGGCAGCGGCGCGACGTCGACGGCGTTGTCGACCTGGCCGCCCTGGAACTGTCCTACATCAGGCACATCGATTCCAGCCTGCATGTCGCCGCCATGACAACCCTTACCGAATTGGTCGAACATCCTCAATGCGCAGATCTGGCCGCCGGCATCCTGCCGGCTACCGCCCGCTTTGAAGGACCCCAGAACCTGCGCAACGCCGCCACAGTCGGCGGCCTCGTCGCACTTGCCGAGCCCGACAGCGAACTTTTCGCCGCCTTACTGGCGCTCAACGCCTCGGTCGTAGCCGTCGACAAAGACGGTGGCGAGTCGCACCGGCTGTTGGAAGATTTCACCCTTTCCAACCCTCGGTCCTCGCATGGTCCCATGCTGATAACCGGGATTCAGTTGCCCCTTGTCCATGCCAAAGCCGGCCACGCGCGTATTGCCCGAACGCCGATGGACCGGTGCATCGTTGCCGCAGTTGCTGTCGCCGCCGCCAACGGCGACCTCTCCCGGAGTGGAGCCTCCAGCGGCGGAAACCGCGCAGACTCGACTCGAACAGCCCTCTGCGGCGTAGGTTCCCGTCCCCGAATCGCTGGTGGCCCGCTCGTCCCCGCAGGTGATTTCAGAGGAAGCGGCGAATACAGGTTGGCCATGGCCGAAGTCGTGGGCCGGCGGGCGCGGGCTGACGCCACAGGCTCTCACCCATAGCCGGGAGACCTTGCAGACTTCTGGACTCAATCCACTACATCCCAACCATGCCCTCTTCAATCTCACTCACAGTCAACGGAACCCACCATCTCATCGACGTCTTCCCCGGAGAGCTGCTGCGGACGGCTTTGCGCCGTCTGCGTATCTTCAGCCTCAAACATGGCGACGAGACAGGCGAAAGCGGCGCAGATGCTATTCTCTTCACCCGAACGCCGGACGACCCCAGGAGCTACCGCCTTGTCAACAGCGGAATCCTGCTGGCTGCCCAAGCCGACGGTGCTTCGGTCGTCACCCTGGAAGGGTTGGAGGGCGAAGAAGATGACGGCGCAGAAAGGAGCTTGCAGGAACGCCTGTCTCCTCGCATCTCCACCTTGCAGCAGCAGTTCATCGAGTGTGGCGCGATTCAGTGCGGCTACTGCACGCCCGCGCAGATCCTGGCCGCCCAGCACCTGCTGGACAAGGACCCCCGGCCCAGCGAAGACGCCGTGCGCGAAGCCATCGCCGGCGTTCTCTGCCGCTGCACAGGCTACCTGAAACCTGTTCAGGCCATCCTCCGCGCTGCCGCCCAGCTGCAGGGAGAGACCCCTCCCGCTCCCGAAATAGACGTACGCGACGCCCCCGCAACCGGCGAATGGCCGGCCTCGGACCAGCTCCCTTCAAACGGCTGGCACGACGGCGGGCCCGACACACAAACACAGACCCGCATCGTCCCCGTGACCGTCGCGCCGCCCAAAACCCATGTCGTCAACAAGCCCGAACCAAAGGTGGACGCCGTCAAACTGGCCAAAGGTCGGCCCGTCTTTGCCGACGATGTCGAGCTGCCCGGCATGCTCTATGGCGGCCTCCTCACCAGCCCCGTCGCCCATGCCCGCATTCTTTCGATCGATACTTCCGATGCGCTCGCGTTGCCCGGTGTGCACGCCGTCCAGACCTACGCCGACCTGCCCCGCGTCATCTACGCCAGCGGCGGCCAGAGCTACCCCCAGCCGCCCCCCTACGACCAGGTCTGCCTCGATTCAAAAGTCCGCTACGTCGGCGACAGGGTGGCGACCGTGGCCGCTGAAACGCCAGAGCTTGTGCAGGAGGCGCTGGAACGCATCAAGGTCGAATATGAGGAGCTGCCCGCCGCCTTCTCACCTGAAGAAGCGATGCAGACCGGCGCGCCCGTGATTCACGACGAAGACGACGCCCAAATGATTCACGACGCCAAACGCAACGTCGCCGTCAAACTGCTCGTGGACCATAACGACGTTGATGCCGCGCTCGAATCTGCCGAC
This sequence comes from Caldilineaceae bacterium, assembly GCA_028819675.1. The sequence goes on from JAPPKT010000375.1 coordinate 3,202, forward strand.
TTTGTCTTCGAAAGCGAGTACCGCGTTCACCAGGTGCAGCAGGCCAGCATCGAGCCCCACATCGTCATCACCTACTGGGATGAAGACGACCGGCTCGTCATCCGCACCAGTACCCAGGTCCCCTTCCACGTCCGCCGCATGGTCGCGCCCCTCCTCGGCCTGCCCGTCCGCCGCATCCGCGTCGTGAAACCCCGCATCGGCGGCGGCTTCGGCGGCAAGCAGGAGATGCTCATCGAAGACCTCTGCGCCCATCTCACCATTGCGACGGGCCGCCCGGTCAAGTTCGAATACACACGCCAGATGGAGTTTAGCTCCGCCCGCACACGCCATCCGCAACGGCTGCGATTCCGCAGCGGCGTGGATGCATCCGGAAAACTGGTCGGGATGGAAGTCCGGGTGGTTGCCGACACCGGCGCCTACGGGACACACGGTCTCACCGTGCAGATGGTCACCGGCTTTCGCGCCCTCAGCACCTACTGGCTGCCCGCAGCCCGCTTCGACTGTGATGTCGTCTACACCAACAAACCCGTACCCGGTGCATTCCGCGGCTACGGCGCACCCCAGGCCCTCTTCGGCCTGGAGCAGCACATGGAGGAAATGGCGCTCGCCTTCGGAATGGACCCGGTGGAATTCAAGCGCCTCAACTGGGTCAAAGAGGGCCAGTCACTGCCCATGGCGGTGGCGATGGGAGAAGGACGCGAGGGTTTCCCCCAAACGGTGGAGAGCAGCGGCCTCGCAGAGTGCGTTGAAGCCGGGGCCGAGTCCATCGGCTGGGACCGCCGCAACGACCCCGATTGGATGGCGCCGCCCGACCGCCCCCATATCCGCCGCGGCATCGGCCTCGCAATCTGTATGCACGGGACCGGCATCGCCGGGCTCGACATGGGCGCCGCCAGCATCAAGCTCAACGACGACGGCTCCTTCAACCTCCTGGTCGGCGCAACCGACCTCGGAACCGGCTCCGATACCGTCCTCGCCCAGATCGCAGCCGAAGCGCTCGGCGTGCCCCTCGAGCAGATCCTCATCTACAGCAGCGATACCGACTTCACACCCTTCGACACCGGCGCCTACGCCAGCAGCACCACCTACATCTCCGGCGGCGCCGTCCTCAAAGCCGCCGAAGACGTCAGCAGCCAAATCCGCCGCCACGCCGCCGCGCACCTGTTCGAAGGTGTCGACGCCGATCAGCTCTGGCTGGAAGACCAGAAGGTCATCGCGCCCGGCGGCCAGGCTGTCCCCTTGGAGACTGTCGCCCTCCACAGCATCCACCAGGAGGAGCAGCATCAGATCATGGCCACCGCCAGCCACATGAGCTACGTCAGCCCCCCTCCCTTCGCCGCCCAGTACGCCGCCCTGGAAGTGGACACGGAGACCGGCCAGGTGACCGTCGAAAAGGCTGTAATGGCCGTAGACTGCGGCATCGCCATCAATCCGGTCACTGCCAGCGGCCAGGTCGAAGGCGGCATGACCCAGGCCCTGGGCTACGCCCTCTGCGAGGAGATGCCCTACGACGACAACGGCCGCCTCGAGATCAGCAGATTCGGCGACTACCGAATCCTGGCCGCCAACGAAATACCGGAGCTCGACACCATCCTCGTCCAGACCTACGAGCCCACCGGCCCCTTCGGCGCCAAAGCCATAGCCGAAATCCCCATGGACGGCATGGCCCCCGCCATCGCCAGCGCCATCTTCGACGCCACCGGCGTACGCATCCGCGAGATCCCCTTCACACCCGAACGGGTGTGGCGGGCCTTGAAAAGTGAGAAAAAGTAAATGGCTCTAAAGGAACACCTGTTGCGCCTTGTCGACAACATCTTCTTTCTGGAAAAACTGAAAGAATTTTGGGCGGCACAGCGGGCACTGAAAGCATTGAAAGAGTGGCAGTCTGACCCGTCGACAGCCCGACCCTGGCGGGAAGTCTTCACTGAAATGGGCGTAAACGTCAGCGACGAATAGTCGCTGACCAGTCGTGCATCAAGTCTGGGAAAGAAGAGCGAGGAAGATTCCGGCGAGACTCGGTATGTAGCCCAATGACCTGCGAGTCCTGAAGACCCTTTCGGCGCAGTTCAGTGCAATCGGATCCCCATCACTCACCACGCCCAACAAAAAGCACAGTTGGCCTAGCTAACGCTTTAAGCGTTCTCTGTCAGTCTCCTCCGTTTTGGCCTACGAAGACTGTCCTTGCGAAAGACATTTCAGAGCTGTTTGGGGCTCACTAACATTTCCTTACAACCAGGCATCCATCGTAGGGGCACCCCTTGTGGGTGCCCTCTTGGTTGCCTCACCCTCGATGGGGCTTCGTGAAACCTCTTGTCCCTCGTGGAGGGACAACATATCGCATTCACCTCTCAACGCCCTGACCCAAGCCGTAGACTCAAAGAGCGCGGAAGGAGCACAGACAATTGATGCCGTTCAAAAAATGTCCGATCTGTGGAGGTGAAATGGTCGAGAAGGAAGTCGAGAAGCTACTACGTGGTGGCGCAAATACCGCTGCTGTGACCGCCCCTGCCGAGGTCTGTCTACATTGCGATGAACGACTCTACTCTGCAGAAACTGTCAGCCGATTCCAGCAAATTCGCGCCAAACTTTCTTGCCATGACGTTGCCGATCTTAAACCCTTGGGACAGTCCTTTCAGACAGCCGTTTAACCCGTAATGCCCTTTGCCCAAATCTAAGCCCCAATCAAACGTAGCCTTCAGCAAACTACTGCGCCGTATACCCCCCATCCACCGGCCACACACTCCCCGTCACAAACGACGCCTCATCCGACGCCAAAAACGCCACCACCGCCGCCACCTCCTCCGGCTGCCCCATCCGCCCCATCGGATGCAACCGCTTCATCTCCGCATGAACCTCCGGGTTCCCGACCACATTCTCCGTGAGCGGCGAATAAACGAACCCGGGCGCAACCGCATTGATACGCACCCCCTCAACCGCAAACCGCACGCCCATCTCCTTGGTCATCTGCGCCACCGCCCCCTTGCTGTGCGGATACGCCGTAAAACCGTCCGAAAACGGCAGCGATGTCGGGTACCCAACCATGCTCATCACCGAAACAAGGTTCACAATCGCGCCCCGGCCTGCCGGTCTCATCACCTCCAACGCCGCATACGACATCAGAAACACGCCCTTGGCATTGACCTCCATCACCGCGTCCCAGCGCGCCTCAAAATCTGCCTCAGGCGGCAACG
>JAPPKT010000090.1 GCA_028819675.1 Caldilineaceae bacterium
CACTGGCGCGCGGGCGGCGCGCCCTCTCACGAGGAGACGGAGCTGTTCACGCATATGTACGCGCGCCACTATGCGGACGCGGTGTCTACGGCGCGGTTCCTGGCCGACAACCACAAGCAGCTTCTGCGGCGGGTCATCGCGTGGCAGGAAGCGCTGTACGGCGCGGAGGAGGTGCCGGGCTGGCTGGCGGACGCGCTGATCAACAACCTGCATCTGATCCCGGAATGCAGCATCTGGGGCCAGGCGCAGCCGCCGATCGGGGCGTGGTGCGGGGAGGAGGACGGGCTGTTCGGGCTGAACGAGTGCCCGCGCGGCTGCCCGCAGATCGAGTGTCTGCCGTGCAGCTTTTACGGCAACATCCCGCTGGTCTACTTCTTCCCGGAGGCGGCGCTGTCGACGCTGCGGGGCTACAAGGCGTACCAGTATGAGGACGGGCGACCGCCGTGGATCTTCGGGGGCATTACGGCGACGGTGGAGGCGAACCGGCCCGGCTACGGCCTGAGCGCGCCGGACGTGGGCTACCAGACGGTGCTGAACGGCGCATGTTACGTCATCATGGTCGACCGCTACTGGCAGGTGTCGGGCGACGACGCAGCGCTGGCCGAGTTCTGGGATTCGCTCAAGCGCTGCAACGACTTTTCGATGAATCTGCGGCCGGCATACGGGCTGGCGCAGGTGATGGCGATGCCGACGCCGGGCACCGATTCGCACGGGCTGGGCGATACGGAGTGGTTCGAAGCGCCGGAGCCGGGCTGGAAGGGCTATGTGACCCATGCCGGCGGCGTGCGCATGGCGCAGGTGCAGATCATGCGGCGGATGGCGCAGGCGATGGGGGACGACGATTATCGCGCCCGCTGCGACGCCTGGTTGGAGGCGGGCGCGGCGGCGTTGGAGGAGCACCTATGGGCGGGCGACTACTATCTCAACTTCAACGAGCCGGAGACGGGGCAGAAGTCCGACCTGATCTTCGGCTACCAGCTGGACGGGCAGTGGGTGACGGACTGGCACGGGGTCGCGGGCGCGTTTCCGGCGGCGCGGGTGGAGCGGACGCTGCAGACGGTGGCGGAGAACAACTGCGCGCTGAGCCAGTCGGGCGCGGTCAACTACGCCACGGCGGAGGGCGAGCCGGCCAAGGTGGGGGGCTACGGCACCTTCAGCTATTTCCCGCCGGAGCTGTACATGCTGGCGATGACGTACATGTACAACGGGCAGCAGGACTTCGGCCGCGATCTGCTGCAGCGCTGCCTGCACAACATCAGTTGCCGCTGGGGCTATACCTGGGACGCGCCCAACACGGTGCGCGGGGACGCGGATACGGGACAGCGCGCGTTCGGCGCGGACTATTATCAGAACATGATGCTGTGGGCGGCGCCGGCGGCGCTGCTGAACGCGGATTTGACGGGTCCGATGCAGGCGGGCGGGTTGGCGGCGCGGGTGATTGAGGCGGGGCGGGGAGGAATTCTTCAATGACTGGTTGGCGCTAGCCTTTTCGCCTAGGGTGCCCTTGATGGGGCTAAGGTCGCCCATTTCTAGGGCTGCACTGAAGGCCGAGGACTTTTACTCCTCAGTCGCCGGGTGTGCCACCGTAGCCTCTGTTGTCCATCTTGACTCCTCTATAATGACGGGCCTTACACATGACGTACTGTAGAATCGGGCCCGATATCTAATGCCAAGGGGGGCTGCCAACTAGACCTCTGATTTATCTAAAGGTTGGTTACCAATTGCCAGCAGCGGTCACGAAATAGGGGATGAGAGCGCTGCTAACTGTCTGGCTATGCACGCCCGTATAGGGCCGATGTGTAGCCCCCTCCTAAGCAGAAGGGAACTGGGCTTCGTAAAGCCCATCGGCGATGCGCTTCAAACTTTCGACCACGCCGTCAAGCATTTCCGGGTACTCCACACCCCTCTTCAGGTTGACAGGTGCCCATTGAGAATCCTGAATATCCAGTACATCACGGATATCGGTAGTCTTATCTTGCAGAATTTCAAGGCAGTCAACCCACAAAGGAGTCTCGCCGGTCCTCTCGAACTGGTCAACGTTTACGCCGAACCACACTATAAGTCCGTTAAGTCTGATGTACCTTCCATAGCCGTACCCCCGAGGGGTTGCCCTCAAGCCCTTCCGGTTGACCCATTCTTGCTCGACCCCTATTTCTGTAGCGGCATCAATGAGCCGCTTGTACTGACGTTTGCGAACCTCCGAATCGGCGCCGAATTCCTCGCCCCGGCGGATTGGCTTAAATGCTCCCGCGTCAGCATACTTGGCAAGACTCCGTAGTTGCCGAATTTCGGTTTCGACACCCGATTCGCCGTAGTCCCTGGTTCTGGCAGCCATACTGTCAAGGAGACTTCCCCAACTCGCGATCATCAGGTGCTTTTCCGTGCCCCCCACAAGTACACACTTACGCTCCGATGCGATCTCTACTAGCGAACCGAACTCCCGATTTAGGCGCCCCTGCAACTGGGGCCATAGTGACTGAATCCTCTCCTCCGGCACCAAGAAAATCACGACCGTCGGGCCATCGCCCGGCAGGTTTTTGATGTAAGAGTTAGGCTGATTGCGAGTGAGTCCAGCCCAGAACTTCACTTCAATGAACACGCGTTCCGTACCATTTTCATCGTAGCCCACTAGGTCTGGCTGTGCTCCATCCGGTTGAATCACCTGCGATTTTACAGCTGTGATCGGGCTTACTCCTCGAACGCCGGACTGAATAACGTCGTTCAATGCCACCCCGCAAGCGTCCGAGTGGTCGAAGATGTGACGAAGAGTTTCCGTAGCGATGTTCTCGGTGTTCCCGGGAAAGCTGGAAACCAAATATGCGAGTAAAGTATCGTTGTCAGGCATGGAAAACCTCTCTTAACTTCATTCCGCCGGGACGCCTGGCTTGATGGAAAAGTCGCGATGGGCCTCGTAAAGACGGGCGCGGTTTATCACGTTAGCATATTGCTTGAAATGAGCAACTTCTATGCAGCGCGCGCATCCTCCACAAACCAAAAACTAAGGCCATCACCCGGCGTAGCCGTCCTGATTTTGCTTGCGCCAATCGGGTTTGTAACCACGCTCGCTGTCGAAGCCGTAGGAGGGGCCGTTCTGGTTGGGGTGGGTCCAGGACCAGGCCTGCGCGAAATCACTGGCGCGAGACAGATCCGGCAAACGAGTTGGCGAAGAGAAAAAACTCCCCTTTGACAAACCTAATAAATTAAATATAGTTATCTTCATTGTCACCCGCTGGTGATCGAATCGTAAGCAGTGATAGAACGGCAGCATGATACAGAAAACGATCACCTGCAGTTGTCGAGTGTGCAGAAGCACAAATGTCATCAAGAATGGGACCAACCTCCTTGGGCGGTAGCAAAATCTCTGCAAAGACTGTGGCGCGTATCGGGTTTTGGCGTCGAGGAGAGAGGCGGAAACACTCAGGCCGCTCATTCTGAAAGCCGGATTCAGGTAACCGGTTTGTCATTGACCACAACGCGGCGATGAGGTCCCTACTCTAGCAACTTACTTTTTCCACTACTTTTTCCCAGCAGAGAGACTTCGTGGAGGGTGTTACGCCAACCGGCCTGAGGTGGCAAGGAGAGCGCATATGGGTAAACCGTTGCGGGCGGGTTTGATCGGTTGTGGCGGCATTGCCGGGGCGCACATGCGGGCATACCGTCAACTCGGGGGGGTGGAGATCGCGGCCGCCGCGGAGATCGTTCCGGACCGGCTCCAAGCATTTGGCGATACCTGGGGTATCGAGGGCCTCTATCTTGATTACGAGGTCATGCTGGAGCGGGAGAAGTTGGACATCGTCAGTGTCTGCACACCGCCCTTCGCCCACTGTGCTCCAACCGTCGCTGCGGCTGAGGCCGGCGTGCGCGGCGTCTTCTGTGAGAAGCCGATGGCCATGAATCTGGCCGAGGCGGACCGGATGCTTGAAGCCTGTGAGCGGGCCGGGACGCTGCTTCAGATCGACCACATCTACCGCTTCGAGCGCAATTTCCGCCAAGCGAAGGCAATGGTGGAGGCCGGCGCAATCGGTGATCTGCTCGTGATATCGGGAAAGTGCGTGGGGCCTCCGCGCAGTCCCGAAAACTATGCCGGACAGTACCGGCTGAATGGCGGCGGTTGGATGATGGCCCAGGGCACTCACCTCTTCGATCTGTTCCGCTACTACGCCGGTGATCCTCTCTGGTGCCTCGCCAATGTCGAACGCTGGCGCCCTGACGTAGACATCGAAGATGCTGCCACCGGTCTATTCGGACTGGATAGCGGTGTCAAGGCATTCTTCGAGGTAAGCGGCAACCGCGCGGACCGTACCTTTGCGTTCATGGCCGAACTCGAAGGTGTGAAAGGCCGGCTGCACATCTCCGACGGGGTGGACAGACTGCACTTCTATCAATGGACCGCCGGAGACACGCCCGACGATTGGCGGCCTGTCGAGACTGTCACGGAGGATCCGATCGCTATTGTTCTCCAGGACTTCCTGAGCGCCGTTATCGATGATCGTGAGCCGGAATCCAACGGACGTGAAGGACGGGCCGCCCTGGAGATGATCATGGCCGTCTTCGAGTCCCAACGACAGGGTGTGGCCTGTATTAACTTTCCGCTGGCAATCGAGGAAAACCCGCTGGCATTGATGAACGAAGAAGGCACACTGTCTACGCCTGGTAAGGACCCTTTTCACTAATTGCGCCGCACGTCAGGAGGACACCTAACATGAAGCTCGCTCTGTTTGCTTTCGGCCAGGAAGATCATGTGGGCATCGTTGAAGAGGATGGCATCTTCGATCTCACGCGCGCGATGCAGGCATACGATCTGTTCAATAAGAACATCCAGACAGCGCCGGTGACCAGCATTCATGAGATGCTGGACAAGAACATGGTCCGCCCGGCGGTCATCGAACCGGTGGTGGACTTTATCGACCGGCACAACCTGCGGCAGGCTCTGACAGTTCCCGAAGGGGCAGCCGATCATCCCTTGCGGACGCCCATCAGACGGCCGGGAAAAATCATCGCTCTCGGCGGCAACTACTCCTTTCCAGGCTATCCGGACCCTGAAGAGCCACCCTTCTTCTTCAAAGTCGCGACCTCAGTTATCGGATCCGACGAGCCAATCATTTACAAGAAAATCATGCAGCAGGTGGAGCCGGAAATCGAGCTGGCCGCTGTGATCGGCGCCCGTGCGAGCGATGTACCCGAAGAGGACGCGATGCAATATGTGGCCGGCTATACCGTGCTAAACGACGTTACGGCCCGCGATCTGCAGAATGCCGCATGGGATATCCAACGCCCCTGGGAATATACCAAGAGCATCGATACCTTCACGCCCGTCGGTCCGCACCTGGTTCTGCCCGAAGCGGTGAGCGATCCGCACGACCTGGCGATGATCATGCGCGTCAACGGCGAGGTCGTGGCCGAAGCCAGCACCAACACGATGTTGTTCCGGATTCCCTTCTTGATCGAGTACCTCAGCCAGTACATGACGTTGGAACCGGGCGACATCATTGCGACGGGAACGCCGGCCCACCCGGAGGCGCTGCACCCCGGCGACGTGATCGAGTTGGAAGTGGCTGAGGTGGGTGTGCTGCGGAATCCTATTGTGGCCGAAGGTTGATAAGGAGGTCCTGGTGAACAGCCAAAGAGAGTCACCGTCGTCAGCGGCTTTCCCCTGGGTCAACGCGGCCGCGTCGGCGGCGAGCGGGCCGGCGTTGCGAATTTTGGGGTTGGAGTGTGGCTTTGTGTGGACCACCTGGGCGGTCCTCGAAGGCCGGCAGCTTGTTGACGGCGGCGTGTTTCTGAGCGACGACTATCTGGAGCCAGCCGACATCGGCGCCATGACGCGCACCGAACTGGTGACCCGTCGATTGTACGGCATGCATATCGGCCTCGTGCATCTGATGGACGGTTACTCGCCCGGGTGCGTGGCCGATTGGAGTCCAGACATTGACCGGAGTGATACAAAGGCAGTGGAGGACCGTCTGGAATTTACCTACCGGCACGGGCAGAGCCAGGGGATGATCAAGAATCTCTGCTTTCAGCGGGGTCTGACCGTGTTGGGTGTGCCGGCTGCAAAAGCGAAGCAGGCGGTGACCGGCGATCCCGAATCCTCCCGCGCCGCGGTGGAGGCTGCACTGATCGAGAAGGTGGTGGTGTCGGAATTCACAGCGCGCGAGTTCAGCATGGACGACGGCCGCGTGATCAGCGACAACTGCGCCGGCGCTCTCGCCGTGGCCTATGCCGCGCAGGTCCAGCTGGGAGAATAGCTGTAGCTACCAAGCCATGTTCTGTGTGTACTGTGTGCGGTCCGTCCGGGGGGAATGTACGGTCAGTATTTCTGTAGCGGGCTCGCGATGGTCATAGCGGTGAACG
>JAPPKT010000072.1 GCA_028819675.1 Caldilineaceae bacterium
CCTTTCGGGATATCGGATTGGAGGTGCGCGAGATTCCCCTCAGTCCTAACCGGCTATTCGAGTTGGTGACGAAGGCTGCAGCCGGGAGGAACGCATGACGACCGCCCAGTCCCGTTTCATCGAGGGGCTAACTGTGAAAGTCACAGCCGACGCGGCCGTTCGCGCCGCCTGGCTGACCGGCAGCTTCGGCAAAGATAGGGAGGATAGTTGGAGCGACGTTGATGCACACCTGTTGATAGATGACGCCAAGTTCGATGGATTTCACAGCAGTGTCGAATCGTGGCTGTGCGAGATTCGGCCCCTTGTCTTTATGCGCCTGATGTTCGAGGGCCGGATGGTCAACGCAATGACGGACGAGGCGATGCGCCTGGATGTTTGGCTACACGAAGGGGAATCTGCCGAGGTAACGGCGGGTGAGACGCGGGTGCTGTACGAGGAGGAGGGGGTCCTTTCCTGGCTGCCTCGGCCTGGCGATAGACTTACGCGGAAAGCGGCGGAGGAGCTGTTGCTCAGGGAGATTCCTGAATTCTGGCGCTGTATTTCGATGACGCCTGTCGTCGTGGGGCGCGGGGAAAAACTGGTGGGTGCGGCTGGCAACTCCATAATCCTGCTGGCGCTCACGAATGTACTCTGTGCGGCGAGTGGAACCCGCCGAGATCGCGGTGTCAAGGCCTTGAATGGGTTCCTGCTTCCACATCACCGGAAGTGTGTGGAGGAGGCCGTTCTAAGAACAACATTATCCACCGATGAGACGATTCGCATTCCCTTGCGCTTGGCGCGGATCATGCGGGAGCACGGGCCTGCCATTTGCGAACAGTGGCAGGTGGAGTATCCGCGTGCCATGGAGGAAGCTGTTCTGCAGTATGTTACCTGGGAGTTGGATGCGCTGGGGTATGGTTCTATGCTTGAAGAACTGGGTTGAGCCCGGCGTGCCACCGGAGTTAGTTGCCGCCGAATACTTCTGCCAGTCACCGCTGCCATCAGACTCAAGATGTAGGTAGACCAGAGAACTCTCTGTTCCGGCCAATTGACAGGAGGACCTTGTATGTCCCGCATTGTGCGCGGCGCGTTGCTCCAGGCTACCTGGAGTGGTGACCATGAGTCAATGATCCAGAAGCATGAGCGATACGCTCGAGAATCGGCTGAGCAGGGCGTGCAGGTTTTCTGCTTTCAGGAACTCTTCCACGGGCCCTATTTCTGTCAAGTGCAGGACCCCCAGTGGTACGGTCTTGCCGAGCGCGTGCCTGATGGGCCGACGACCGAGAGGATGCAGAAACTGGCCGCCGAGACGAAGATGGTGCTGGTTGTTCCTCTGTATGAGGAGGAGCAGCCCGGGCTCTACTACAACACGGCCGCGGTAATCGACGCTGACGGCAGCTACCTGGGAAAGTATCGAAAGACGCATCTGCCCCACTTGCCCGGCTTCTGGGAGAAATTCTATTTCCGCCCGGGAAACCTAGGATACCCGGTCTTTGACACGGCGGTGGGAAAGGTGGGCGTCTACATCTGCTACGACCGCCACTTTCCGGAGGGCGCCCGGATGTTGGGACTGAACGGCGCCGAGATCGTATTCATCCCGTCCGCCACTTCGCGCGGGCTGTCACAGCACCTTTGGCGGATCGAACAGACCAGCCACGCGATCGCCAACGGATACTTCGTGGGCACGATCAACCGTGTCGGCGTCGAAGCGGAACTTGGCGACAACGACTTTTATGGCCAGAGTTACTTTTGCACGCCACGGGGTGAGTTTGTGAAGACGCTGGGTGAGCGCGATGACCTGCCGGGGCAGGGCGATCCGTACGCGGAGGAGTTGATCATTCGCGACCTTGACCTGGACATGATACGGGATGTGCGGGACACCTGGCAGTTCCTCCGGGACCGACGGCCGGACATGTACGACAAGATTGTGGCGGACTGATGTATGCGCGGAGCGCGTCATTTGCTCTTGTATACAGACGTATTCTGAACACGAAGTCTGACCGGAGAGGAGCCGAACCCACAAATGCCAACTCTGATCAAGAACGGAACGATTGTCACCGCGGCTGATAGCGTGAAAGCCGATCTCCTGATTGAGGACGAGCGGGTTGCGTTGATCGGGCTTGATCTGCCCACTGAAGGTGCGGACGTGATCGACGCCGAAGGCAAGCTGCTCCTGCCGGGAGGCATTGACGTTCATACCCATCTTGAACTGCCCTTTGGCGGCACTGTCTCCTCCGACGACTTTTTCACGGGCCATCGGGCGGCGGCATTCGGCGCCACGACGACGCACATAGACTTTGTCATTCAGCCGGTAGGGGGCACGCTCAAGGAAGGCATAGAAACCTGGCACGCGAAAGCTGAAGGCAAAGCGGCGATCGATTACGGTTTTCACGTTGCGATCACAGACCTGCGCGACGATGTGATGGCTGAAATCCCATCTGTTGTCGCCGAGGGTATCACCAGTCTGAAGCTGTTCATGGCATACAAAGGGCTCTTCCAGGTCGACGACACGACGCTCTTCCGCGCCATGCAGGTCGCCGCTGAGCACGGGCTCTTGATCATGGTCCACGCTGAGAACGGAGATGTTATCGCCGACCTGACGAAGAGGCTTCTGGACGAAGGGAAGACGGCGCCGAAGTACCATGCCACGGCCCACCCTGCCATGGCTGAAGCCGAGGCGACTGGGCGAGCAGTCGCATTGGCAGGGATCAGCGGGGCGTCTTTGTACGTCGTTCACATGACTTGCGAAGAGGCAGTCGAGCAACTTGCTCTTGGGAGAGACAAGGGCTTTCGCGTGATGGGGGAAACCTGCACACAGTACCTGTTTATCTTTGAGGAGGACCTGGGCAAGCCCGGCTACGAGGGGGCGAAATATGTCTGTTCGCCGCCGGTTCGGCAGCCCAAGGACGCGGTGATACTTTGGAAGGCCCTGGCAGACGGGGGTTTGCAGGCGGTTTCCACAGACCACTGCCCGTTCTGGTACGAAGGCGGCGTGGAAGGACGTATAGCGGGGAAGGAGCTGGGCAAGGAAGGCTTCCACCAGATCCCGAACGGCATGCCCGGCATCGAGGACCGCATGCCGGTCATGTGGCATGCGGGCGTGGGCGGCGGTCATTACAGCGCCAACCGTTTTGTTGAGATCACAAGCACGAATCCGGCCAAGATTTTTGGGCTTTATCCCCGCAAGGGCACGATCGCTGTCGGGTCAGACGCCGACATCGTCATCTGGGATGCGGACAAGGAGCATACGATTTCGGCGGCCACGCATCATATGAACACGGACTACAACGTCTACGAAGGCATGCGCGTGCGGGGCTGGGCCGAGAAGGTACTTCTACGGGGGCAGGTGATTGTGGACGGGGACAGCTGGAAGGGGGCTGCAGGCGGAGGGCGCTTTCTGCGGCGAAAGCCATTTGCGGAGGTACTGTGAAGTTTGCCCGATCGTCGTCGCTGAAGGCAGTCCGCTATTTCATCCTGATCATCCTGCTGCTGGCGCTGTTCTGGGAGGCCTATAAGCTGCTGGGCGCGCCGGGGGGCGCGTATTTGCTGGGCACCGTTCCAGTCCAGGCGGACGGCAGCGAGCCCGTCGGTATTTTGTGCGGCTCAGTCGGCCTTTGTGAAGTGGAACTGCCGGTGCGGGCCGATGACAGGGCGATGCCGCACGTGTGGGACATTTTGCAGACGATCTTCGAGCCGCCGCGGCGGGGCAGCGGCACAATCCTGCTGACGATACTGCTGCGTGCTTCGCTCTTCACCTTACAGGAGGCCGTTTTCGGCTTTCTCTTCGGCGGGTGTCTCGGCTTCGTGCTTGGCGTCGCGTTCGCGCACTCAGGGCTGCTGGAGCGGGGGTTGCTGCCCTATGTGGTGGCATCGCAAACCGTGCCTCTGCTGGCAATTGCGCCGATGGTCGTTATCTGGCTAGGGGGCAGCTGGTTCTCGGTTGCGGTGATCGCGGCCTATCTGACTTTCTTCCCGGTAACGATCAATACATTACAGGGGCTACGCTCGCCGGAACCTACCGCGATCGAGTTGATGCACTCCTACGCAGCCACACCCTGGGAGATTCTGTGGAAGTTGCGGGTTCCGGCTGCCTTGCCTTACATCTTCACGGCTCTCAAGGTCTCGGCCACGGCCAGCGTGGTTGGCGCCATCATCGGCGAACTGCCCAGCGGCATCGCCGACGGACTTGGCCGGGTCATCCTCAACTTCAATCAGTACTACGCCACGGGGCCGGAGAAGCTGTGGGCTGCGATTCTCTTCGCGTCGCTCACCGGCATGGTTTTCTTCCTGGTAATATCCCTGCTGGAGCGACTAGTCGTTCAAAGGCAGGTCTCCGATTCGTAGCAGGCCGAGGCTACGCGTCAGGATCACCTCCTCATATCGGTTTCGTGTGGTACAACATCACTGGTTTCCATATACCACTGCAACATACGCTCTTTGAGTGATGCGAGCACGTCCCCATAGGCGGGGTCAGCGATGAGGTTGCTCGTCTCCCGTGGGTCGGCCTGCAGGTCGTAGAGTTCGTCCTGCTCGTAGAAGCGCCTGACATACTTATGTGTTGCGGTCCGGCACATGGCAGCCTTGGTGTGTTCCGGTCCTTCGCCTGTCTGAAGGCGTAGACGCGGCCAGTAGAGGAAACCGGGTCTAGCGTTGCTCTCCAGTTCCATGCACTGGCGCTCGCTGAGGCGCCGACCGCCCTCACAGAATACGGCATCGCGGTGGCTTTCGGTCTCGCCAGCGAGGAGAGGAAGCAGCGAGCGGCCGAAGTGGTCGTACCCGGCCTCGATGCCGGTGAGCGCGTATACGGTGGCAGGAAAGTCGATCAGTTCCACCAGCGCATCGGAGACGCGGGGCGAAACCGGCGTGCCCGCAGGCGGCTTCACCAGGAGGGGCACGCGGGTCAGGCAGTCCTGAAAAGTATTTTGCGTCTTTTCAACGAGGCCATAGTCTCCTGTGAAGTCCCCGTGGTCGGAAAAAAAGAAAATGAGGGTATCGTCGTAGATGCCGGCCTTCTTCAGGGCTTCCAGGACCATGCCGAACTGGTGGTCCACGCGTGCGCACATTCCGTAGTAGGTTCGCCGCAACTCTCGCAGGCGCTCCTCCGACCAACCCTGCATCTGCTGCCCGTCATAGATTCCTTTCATCAGGCTGGGATAGCCTTCCCAGCCGCCCGTGGTCTCATCTGGCGTAGCGGTGCGTTCGGGAATGTTGGCCGGGTCGATCTGGCTGTACCAGGGGTCTTCGACGGCGTAGGGCGGGTGAGGATATGAGAGGGGCAGATACATGCAGAGGGGCTGGTCAGACGGCGCGTTTTCGATCTGTTCGATCGCGCCCTCGACCATGGCCCAGTCGGAGTCGTAGGCCACCGACTCGCCATCAGGAATCTCGCTCCGGCCCACGTAAAAGGAGTAGTAGCTATCGCCGTTGGGGTCTCCCCGCCACGCGGCCAGTTGGTGCGGGTTCGACATTAGACGTTCCGGTTGCGGCGGGGAATATTTCACGTCGCAGTATTCGGAATACCCGTTCTGGGCCGGCACGACATCGTTCTTTCCACCCCACCAAACGAAATAGCCGTTTTGGCGCAGTTTTTGCAGAAGCATTGGCTCGTCCGGACGCAGCATGTGGAACATGGTGCGATGGCCGCGTACGTGGGGGTACCAGCCGGTCATGAAGGAGCAGCGGCTGGGCGTGCAGACGGGATTCTGGCAGAAGGCGTTGGAGAAAGATACACCTTCGGAACGAGCGAACAGGTCCAGGACTGGGGTCACAGCGCCGGGGTTGCCCATGTGGCCGAGAACGTCTCCCCGCCACTGGTCGGGGTTGAAGATCAGTATGTGCGGAAGTCTGTCAGGCATGGCGCCGTCTCCCTCATTCTTGTAGCGAAGCAGTTGTTGTTCAGGGACCTGGTACAGGGGGTGGACCGGACCGTGTTTGCTTTGAGTAATTGGGGCTCGATTGTGCCTTCCAAATCGGTTCAGGTTGCAGACAAAGGATTTGCCTTATGCAATTTCATGCACTCTGTGGACAGGGTACATGATCTGCCGAATCTTCACATAATTCGCGGACTTTCATTCGAGGTACCTTCCAAGCCGTGTTCTTCGTGTGTACTGTGTATGGTCTGTCTGGGCGGAATATTACGTCAGTATTTCTGTAGAGGGCTTGCGATGGTCATAGCGGTGAACGTTGGGTATGTATGGGAGTTGCCTCGCCTGTTTTGCCTGCGCTGGCACATACTCTGAAAGTGCCAATACGGGGGGTTGCGGGGGTGGAAGCCCGGCCGCCGCGAGACGACAACTTCATATTAACCACGCACTCGCTACGGCGCGGACAGGAGAGGGGGCGTGGGGGGGGGGGGGGCCCCCCCC
>JAPPKT010000514.1 GCA_028819675.1 Caldilineaceae bacterium
GCCTATCCGAGGAACCTAACGGCATTCATGGTTTCGCAGGCGTCACACGTCAACTACCCCGCGGCACGTTCTCTGATTCATCGCAAGGGTGCCAAAACACCTGCAGTACACCTGAGCCGGTCGTCCGCGAGCCTCCCTTACAAAGTCTTGACCTTGGCCTGGCGTTGCAGCAAATGAGATCCAGCAACAATCGAGCGTATGTGCTATAATCCTCCACGGTGAAGCACCGCCAGGGATATGCTAAGGTGACACAATCAAATGGCAGACCGTATTCGTATGTTAGAACGACTCTCAACTGTCTTTGACGAAAGCAAGTCACAAGAACTGGCAGATGTATTCCACAGCTCTTGCAACGACCTTGTGCGTCCCGAGGACTTTACTGAACTCAAGGAGATCGTCGCGATTAGGCAGAAACGCAACAGCGCACTGAGTAAGACGTCGAGGCGCTGACAGAGTCGCAAAAGCGGATGGAGCAAGGAGTTTAAGAATTGGGAGATCTAATGCGACGAACCGAAACAGCTATCCAGAGTCTGACCCGTGAAGTGGGCCGTTTGAAGGAACAGTTAGGCGGCGACCTGGAAGACGTAGCCGCAATCGTGATCGAGGACGCGTTGCATCGTGAGATGGGCTGGAAGGTCGAGGAGTTGAGACGAGTTTGGCAGACCAGGGACGGAGTTGATGAGGAGATCGACGCCTTTGGCAAAGCCTATGACCCATCCCGACCGGATGCAACACTCTGGATCGTAGGAGAGGCGAAGTTCAACCTGACAATGCGGGACTTGGACCGCTTCTCCAGGTTGGTAGCGCGTGTTGGCTCACATCTGGACGGTGAAGTCGTACCGGTCTGCTTCTGTTACAGAATCCGACCTGCTGTGCAAGAGAGAGTGCTCAAAAGTGGTTACCGGCTTGTAATGTCAACTGGGCGCATGCCGCAAGGAAGCAACGGGGTCCCTAACGACTCTCTGCCGTAAGCACGGGATCCCCCGTCTCTTCTTGCCAGCGTTTCAGCTCATCCTCTAGCCTCTCCCTTTCTGTCGCCACAGACGCGTCTGCCGCAAGATCATTCAGCTCCCAGGGGTCGGAAGCCAGGTGAAAGAGTTGAGTTCGGTCGCTGCCCTGGTCTCCATCACGTCGGTAATTGATCAGTTTCCACTCCCGATCCTGCGCCATTCGCTGTACATGCATATAGACGGAATGCAGATAAGGTCGAATCCCCCTAGCAGTTCCCTCCATCAGCGGCAAGAGTGATTTCGCATCCACACTTTCAGGAATCTCCAGGCCCGCGAGCTCACAAAGAGTCGGATACACATCATACGTATGGGTAAGTGCGTCTATCTGCTTGCCGGCAGGCACGCCGGGCCCGCGCAAAATCAATGGCACGCGCACACTGTGGTCGTACAAATTCTGTTTGCCCAGGAGACCGTGCTGGCCGACAGACAACCCGTGATCGGCGGTATAAACGATGATCGTGTCCTCAGCCAGCCCTTTGCGCGACAGTGCGGCCAGTATTTCACCGATCTTTTCATCCATATCGGAGATCATGCCGTAATACTCGGCAATATGCCTTCGCGTTTCCTCAGCCGTGCGCGGGAATCCCGCCAGTTGCTCGTCGCGTAACCACATATCCCCGTTGTCAAACGGGTGTATACCTGCAAAGTTGGGGGGCAGTGGCATGGCTTCTGGCCTGTACGCGTCTGCCCAGTCGGGGGGAGGCGTGCGCGGATCGTGGGGCGCCGTGAAGGCACAGTATAGAAAGAAAGGGCGGCTCCCGTCTTGACGATCCAGGAAGCGGATAGCTGCATCTCCGAACAGATCGGTCGAAAACTGATCACCTGTTCGCTGCCGGCCCCTGTCGTATTCGCCGCTCGGATCGAAATCCTGGACCGGGACCGCGAAATGGTCGTCCATGCCGCCGAAGAATACGTTCTCTACTTCGTCGAATGATCGAGCGAAGCTGGAGGCGTCGTTATGCCACTTTCCAGTTGCGAAGGCTGTGTACCCATTTAGACGGAAGAGTTCGGCCAGATATGTGTGGCCCGGATCCAGCACATTCAGGGGCCCGCGGTCACTAATGTCGTTGCCAACCGATGCTCGGAACACATGCGCGCCCGTGTGAATGCAGGCCCGAGTCGGCACACAGACGGCCACGCGCAATCCGCCCATGTGACAGTTCCGGCGGAAGGAAGCCCCCTCGGCGCAAAGCCGGTCCATCGTCGGCGTCCGTACAGTGGAATCCCCATACGCCCCGATCGCCGAAGCACGGTGGTCGTCGGCAATGAGGAAAACTACGTTAGGCTTCTTTGACAATTCTGGCCTTCCTCATGTCAAGTGATAGAAATCGCGAGATCCGATATCGCCCTGGTTATGATGGATGCCTGGACACTGACGAACCAGGCATTTCACCTGGTATCCGAAATCACTATTGTTCCACGAACTGCCGCTTGTAAAGTTTAGCGTAAACGCCTCCCTCTTCCAGCAGTTCGTCGTGTGTCCCCCGGCTGACGATTCTTCCCTCCTGCATCGCGCAGATGAGGTCGGCCTTGCGAATTGTACTCAGCCGGTGGGCGATGACGATTGCAGTACGATTGCTCAGTAGCCGGTCCAGAGCTTCCTGAATCAACGCTTCGGTGGCAGTATCGACGCTCGACGTGGCTTCATCGAGTATGAGAATCTTAGGATCGGCCAGGACTGCTCTGGCAATGCAGATCAGTTGGCGCTGACCCATCGAGAGGTTGGCCCCCCCTTCCAGAATCTCGGTCTCGTAACCGTTGGGTAGCTCCAAAATGAACTCATGCGCGTTGGCCTGTCTTGAGGCCTCTTCCACCGAAGTGGCCTCAATATCCGGCAACCCGAATCGGATGTTGTCCAGCACCGTCCCCGCGAACAGAAATGGCTCCTGCGAAACAATACCCGTCTGCCTTCGCAGCGACTGCTGCATCACAGTACGAACATCGATGCCATCGATCAACACTTCCCCACTGCTCACATCGTAGAAGCGTGCCACCAAATTGGCGATAGTCGACTTGCCCGCACCCGTGGGCCCCACCAGCGCCACTGTCTGCCCCGCCTCGATGACCAGATCAACGTCATGCAACACAGGATCGTCGCTGCCGTAGGAAAAGTTGACTCCACGTAGCTCAATGCGACCCTCAATAGTTGGCATCTCCTTGCCATCGGGCGGATCGGCCACCTCTGGGCGAGCGTCCAGAAGTTCCAAAACGCGTTCACCGCCGGCCATCGCCGACTGCATTGTCGTGTACAGCTGGCTCAGCTCCTGAATCGGCTGGAAGAAACGAGTCACATAGGCCAGAAAAGCCACCAGCACTCCGATTTCCAGCGCCCCCTGAGCTACGGCCCGACCGCCAAACCACAGCACGATCGCAGTCGCCAGCACTGCCAGAAACTCAACGGTGGGCAGGAAAACGAATGAAAGCGACATCGCAGCAACATAGGCGGTGCGGTTTTCCTGGTTCGCGTCGTCAAATCGCTTCCGCATCGCTTTTTCCTGCGCGAATGCTTGGATCACCCGCATCCCTTCCAGGTGCTCGGCAAGCGTGCCGACGATGCCTGCCACACTGTGCCTGGTCTGCCGGAAGGCCACTTTCGCCCTTCTCGAGAAAAAGTAAGTCGCCAGCAGCATCAGCGGGATCGTGCTGAACGTCAGCAGGGCCAGTGACGGACTCAGAACCAGCATCACCGTGATAATGCCTATCAACACCAGAAGATCGCCGACAAGCGTAATCAACCCCTGCGACAGCAGCTCGTTGATCACGGCCACATCGCCAATTACGCGCGAAATCGTAACGCCCACAATGTGACGGCTGTGATACCCCAGCGAAAGGACCTGCAAATGGCGCATGAGCTGGCTTCTCAAAGTCGCCAGTACCCGTTGACCCACCCAGGACAGAAGATAGCGCTGGCCCGAGGCGGCACCGAACAAGGTCAGAAATGCTACCGCCATGACCACTGAGATCTGAGAAAGACCCCTCAGATCTTGGGATGCGATATAGCTGTCAATGGCAACCTTGAGCAGGAGAGGAATGCCAAGCGTCGATCCGGTTACAACCAGCATCAAAAGAAAAGCGGCGACCATCTTGGTCCAATGTGGCCGCAAGTAGGTCAGGAGCCTGCCTACCACCTGCCCGTCAAATGCTTTTCCCTCCGCCTCCTTTGCCAGGCCGCGCAACAGGCTTCTCGGGCCGCCGCTTCGTCCTGCTGATCCAATTGAAATAGACATCACTGTTCCCTGACCGTCGAAACTGGCGTAGCATCTACGCCGCTTTCTAACTTACTACTTTCGTCAACTGTTCCTCATAAATCTTGCGATACAAGTCCGACCTCTCAAACAGTTCCTGGTGATTGCCGGCCGCCGCGATTCGGCCCTTTTCCAACATCAGGATCTTGTCGGCCATTCGCACAGTGCTGAGGCGTTGGGCAATTACAACCGACGTTCTTCCCTTCATCAGATTCGAAAGAGCTAACTGTATCAGATGCTCGGTCTCGGTATCTACGCTTGAAGTTGCATCATCCAGGATGAGAATCCGCGGATCGGTAAGCAGCGTACGCGCTATGGCAACACGCTGTCTCTGCCCACCCGACAAAGTGGCGCCCCGCTCACCTACTCTCGTTTCGTAGCCGTCCGGAAAGCTCTCGATAAACGCATGCGCCTGTGCCGCCTCAGCCGCCTCGAACACCTCCTCATCGGTCGCGTCGAGCCGCCCAAAAGCAATGTTCTCCCTAATAGTCGTTGCAAAGAGCGTGGACTCCTGCAGGACGATTCCGACCTGACTGCGGAGAGAATGCAGTGTCGCCCGACGAATGTCTCGGCCGTCCAACAAAACGCGCCCCTCTGTCGGGTCATAAAAGCGAGGAATCATGTTTATAATCGATGACTTGCCCGATCCGGTTGGGCCCAGAAGAGCCAGCACCTGGCCAGGTTCAATCTCAAACGAAACATCCCGCAGCACATTGTGCGGGCGGGCGTAACTGAACGAGACATTTTCGAAGCGGAGGTGGCCTTCGATAGTGCCAAGAGGCTTCGCATCCTCCGCATCCTTGACCATCGTCTCCTCATCCAGGATTTCAAAGACTCGTTCGGCCGACGCGCCCGCCATGGCAATGGCCGGAATCAGGAACCCCAGCCGGCGGATCGGGGATGTCAACTGCGCCAGATAGGTGATAAAGGCCACAAGTTCACCCAGTGTCAGGTCCCCCTGGATCACCAGGTAACCCCCCAGCCAGATAATGATCACCGTGGCGAGATTGGCAATCAGATCAAGCATGGGCATGTTGAGCGCCGTGAGCCTCGCCGTGGCCGCCGCCAATCCGAACCACTTCTGGTTCTCGGTCTCGAACCTGTCGATTTCAGTATCCTCTTGGGCAAAAGCCTTGACGATGCGCGCCCCGCGCAGATTCTGCTCAAGCCGCGTCGTCAGCACTGCCAGCTGTTGCTGAATCTCCATCGACAGAGGCCGGTAGCGGGCGCCGAATCGCATCGCCCTGTGCGCCAGGACCGGCATGGTCAGCATCGCCAGCACGGCCAGCAGCGGGTCCATCAAGATCAGTGCCACGGCAGATCCGATGAGCAGGACGACGCCATTCGCAAGCCCCAGAATCGACCGCCCCGTGAGCATGCGCAGCCTGTCTACATCCTGCATCGCCCGCGACAGGAGTTGCCCTGATTCAGTTCGGTCGTGGTACGCGAAGGAGAGTTCAGTGAGCTTTTCATGCAGCTCGCGCCGCAGACTGTAGGACACGCCCTGCGAAGCAAGTTCAGCAAACCGGCTGGATGCAAACGTGAGGACGCCGCGGACTGCAGTCAGCACCATCAGCCCCAATACGGACATGGTCAGCAATTCCAGGTCATTCTGACGAATACCCCGGTCGACGATCCAACGTATGAATTGTGGCGTTACGAGGAGAATTGCTGTGGTGCCGAGGAGAGCAACGTAGGCGGCGACTGTCAGGCGCAAGTACGGGCGCAACCGACCTAGAGCCCGCCACAGGTAGCGGCGGCTCCGGTTCAAACCTGCACGTTTAAATGGCTCGTCAGTAGCGGTTGTCATGTTACAAATCCGGTTTAGTACGGCGGCAAAATGCACTGAGAAACTATTGTACCATGCTTTTGCATTCTAGGCTCCCGTGCAACGCGTGAGGGTGCATCCCAAAATGGGGGCGAACTTTCCCGTGCCTCCGGTCGCAGCGGAGCCGCACCCATCTCGCGATCAACTCTGAGTCAGAGGAAACGGCAGTTCTCTCTCCTCACTCCTCTTCCCTCTCTCCTCGCTCTTTTGGGCGGTCGGGCCTATTCGGCCCTCCCTTGT
>JAPPKT010000135.1 GCA_028819675.1 Caldilineaceae bacterium
CACCGGCCGCGACCGCCAGCAGAACCGCGCCTGGCGCGGCATGATCGGCGACCTCGCCCTGCGCGAAGATGAGCTGGGCGGCAAGACCCTCCTCATCATCGGCCTCGGCAAGATCGGCTCCCGCCTCGCCAAACTGGCCAAGGCCTTCGACATGCGCGTCATCGCCACAAAACGCAACCCCGCCACCGCCGCC
Source organism: Caldilineaceae bacterium (assembly GCA_028819675.1). Next base: position 194 of record JAPPKT010000135.1, read on the forward strand.
GCACCCGCCGACGCCGTCCACCCGCCCGATGACCTGCCCGCACTCCTGCCCCAGGCCGATTTCGTCGCCCTCACCTGTCCCCTGACACCGGCAACCGAGAACCTGATCGACGCCGCCGCCTTCGCCCGCATGAAAGAAAGCGCCTACCTGATCAACGTCGCCCGCGGCGGCTGTGTCCACGAACCCGCCATGCTCACAGCCCTCCAATCCGGCGCCATCGCCGGCGCCGGCATCGACCACTTCTGGGAAGAGCCTCTCCCCCAGGACTCCCCCTTCTGGGGCCTCGAAAACGTCCTCATCACCCCCCACACCGGCGGCGAAACCTGCATGTACGAAGAAAACCTGGTCGACATCCTGCTCGACAACCTCAACCGCCTCTGGCGCGGCGAAACAGAGCTCCAGAACCAGGTCGTGTAGCTGAGCACAGTCCCTATCCGGCGGCGGGCGCAGAAACCCCCCAATTGAATTGTCAGCTAAAGAGTTGGTAGAATGTCAGGCATGTCAGGCGCCGCTGTGCGACACTGAAGGCATCCCCCCTGAGTCCGTGCCCGGGAAAGGCTGTCTGCAGCCCCACATTTGCGCCCAAAGGGGTCAATCATGCCACACTTCAGGATTCCGTCCCTACACAAACCGAGGCGTCCACACGCTTCCCGAAGACGGCCCCGCCTGCCTGCACGCCTGCTCACCGGCGCCGCACTGCTTCTCGGCGCCCTCCTGATCCTGCAAGCCCACCCCGCATCCGCGCAGGGAAAGTCCCTGCTCTGGGAGCGCTTCGACGTCGATATCATCATCCGCAAAAACAGCACGTTTGAGGTGACCGAGCATCAGACCATCCGCTTTACGCGCGGAACCTTCACCTACGGTTATCGCGACATCCCCATAAGGAACCTCACTTCCCTTGACGGCTGGACCCTGACAGACGCCAGCGGCAACAGCTACCGCTATGCGAGCTACGGCAAAGAGCCATATACATTTACCGTCACCAAAAAGGCCTCCCGTTACATCATCAACTGGTATTTTCCCCCCATCTCCAACCGCAGCGAGACGTTTAGCCTTGGCTATACCGTGCGCGGCGGCCTGCGCTACTATGAGGGTGGCGACCAGCTCTGGTGGAAGGCAATCTACGGTGACCGCAGCTTCCCCGTGCAGGCAGGCCGGGTGAATGTCGTGGCGCCGGCCGCAATTCACGAGTGGGCCGCGTACACGAACAAGGGAGAAGCCTGGCAGGACGCCCGCGAGATCGCCTCGGCTTCGCTTCTGGAAAGCGGGCGCGAGATTGCTTATGTGATCGACGGCGAGCTGGCCCCCGGTCAGGCCTTTGAAGTGCGCGTTGAGTTTACCCCCGGCGTCGTCGCCGGCGAACCCCAGGCGTGGCAGTTTAGGGCCGATGCCGAAGCCGCCGCACGCGAAGCCGAAATGCGCTTTCGCGCCCGCTGGGGCCCGATCCTTACGCTCCTGCTCGGCGCTCTCGGCCTGCTCTTCCTCCTCGGCGGACCGGCCGCGCTCTACCTGCTCTGGTACCGTCTCGGCCGCGACAAACCGGTCGATATGGTCGCCGACTACCTGCCCGAACCGCCCAGCGACCTGGCCCCCGGCGTCGTCGGCACGCTTCTGGACGAGCAGGCCGATATGCAGGACATCATCGCCACGCTTGTCGACCTCGCGCAGCGCAAGGTCGTCAGCATCACCGAAGACAATACAGGCAAATCCCGGTCCGCGCGCGACTTCATCTACCGCTACGAAAACCGGAAGCTGCCCGTCTCCTCCTTTGAACAACACCTGCTGGACAGCCTCTTTAGAGGCAGAAGTGATGTCCGGCTTTCCGACTTGAGGCACAGGTTTCACAGAGAGGTGCCGGCCCTCAAACGCGCCCTCTACAGCGAAGTGATCGCGCAGGGCTTCTTCGCCCGCAGCCCGGAAAAAGTGCGCAAGCAGTACGCTGTCCTCGGTATTATTCTGTTCGTCTTGGCAGGGTTGGCTGGCAGGGGACTTTATACTATGTTCGGCGGTCTCACCGGCGCCGCCGCGCTTCCCGGCATCGGCCTTGCAGCAACCGCATTCGGCTTCCTGCTGCTCTCACGTTTCATGCCCCGCAAAACCGGCCATGGCTCCCGGCTGGCCGCACACTGGCAGGCGTTCAAACGCTATCTGCGCGATATCGACCGCTACAGCGACCTCGAAGAAAAGAAAGAGCTGTGGGACCGCTGGCTGCCCTATGCCATCGCCTTTGGCTTGGATAAGGAGTACATCCGCAAATTTGAAAAGGTTAAAGCACCCGCGCCCGGTTGGTATATTCCCTCCCCGACATTGTACGGACCTTACCGGAGCGCATACTATGGGACCGGCTCAGCCGGCCGGTCGCTTGGACCGGTTGTCGTTGACGGAGGCATTGGCGGCGGAATGCCCGGTTTGTCCTCCGGGTCCCCGGGGCGCGGCGGGCTCGACGGCGGCATGGGCAGAAACCTGAGCGCTGTCAGTAGCGGGCTGGGTAGCAGTCTGTCAGGCTTGAGTGTCGGCCTCGGCACGATGCTGACCAGTACCAGCGTCAACATGACCAGCCGGCCCAGCAGCACCTACACAGGCGGCGACGGCTGGAGCAGAGGGGGATTCTCCGGCGGCAGCGGCTTCGGTGGGGGATTCTCCGGCGGCGGCTTCGGCGGTGGTGGCGGCGGCGGAGGAGGGGGCGGCGGTGGTGGCGGCGGCGGCTTCGGATAGAATCGGAATGCGCCTGCTCTCTGCAGGATGAGCCTCAAGGATGCCGCAACGTCAGTGCTCTTATATCGGTTGAGTCAACGAGTCCTCGAAAGCAATAAGGAGCGAACAATGCGCGCTGGCGGCCGCATCGTCGGCCTGGCGATCATCACAATACCAGTCCGCCTGCCTGCACGCCTACTCACCGGCGCCGCAGTTCTTCTCGGCGTCCTCCTGATCTTGCACGCCCACCCCGCCTCCGCCCAGGAGAAGTCCCTGCTCTGGGATCGCTTCGACGTCGATATCATCATCCGCAGGGACGGCACGTTCGAGGTGACCGAGCATCAGACCATTCGCTTTACACGCGGCACCTTCACCTTCGGCTATCGCGAAATCCCCACACGCTATTTCGATTCTATCGACGGCTGGACCCTGACAGATGCCAGCGGCAACCGCTATCGACTCGCCAACAGCGGCAAAGAGCCATATACATTCACCGTAACCGATAGAGGTTCCCGTTACGTCGTTTACTGGTATTTCCCGCCCACCTTCAACCGCAGCGAAGTCTTCACCCTCTCCTACACCGTGCGCGGCGGTCTGCGCTACTATGAGGCCGGCGACCAGCTCTGGTGGCAGGCAATCTACGGCGAACGCAGCTTCCCCGTGCAGGCAGGCCGGGTGAACGTCGTGGCGCCGGCTAAGATCCATGAGTGGGCCGCGTACACGAACAGGGGAGAAGCCTGGCAGGACGCACGCGAGATCGCCTCAGCTTCACGTCTGGAAAGCGGTCGCGAGATCGCCTACGTGCTCGGCAGCAGCCTGCCCCCCGGTCAGGCGTTCGAAGTACGCGTCGAGTTTACGCCCGGCGTGGTGGCTGGAGAACCGCAGCCGTGGCAGATAAGGGCCGATGCAGAAGCCGCCGCGCGTGAAGCGGAAATACGCTTTCGCGAGCGCTGGGCCCCGGTTCTCACACTTCTGTTCGGCACCCTGGGCCTGCTCTTCCTCCTCGGCGGACCGGCCGCGCTCTACCTGCTCTGGTACCGTCTCGGCCGCGACAAACCGGTCGAGATGGTCGCCGATTACCTGCCCGAGCCGCCCGACAATCTGGCCCCCGGCGTCGTCGGTACCCTGCTGGACGAGCAGGCCGATATGCAGGATATCATCGCCACGCTTGTCGACCTCGCCCAGCGCAAAGTCATCAGCATCACCGAAGAAAAAACGGGCCAGTTCCAGGTCGCCCGCGACTTCATCTATCGCTACGAAAACCGGAACCTGCCCGTCTCTGCCTTCGAGCAGCTCCTCCTGGACAGCCTCTTTGAGCTCAAGGGTGAAGTCAGACTCTCGGATCTCAAGAACAGATTCCACAAAGAGTTGCCGGCTCTCAAGCGAGCGCTGTATGACGATGTGACCGCACACGGCTTTTTTGCCCGCAGCCCGGAAAAAGTGCGCAACCAGTACGGCTGCCTCGGTGTATGCCTATTGGTCTTGGCAGGGCTGGCTGGCCTGGGACTGTGGACACTCTTCAGCGGCCTCACCGGCGCCGCCATTCTGCCGGGTATCGGGCTTGCGGTAACCGCCTTCGGCTTCCTTCTGCTCTCCCGTTTCATGCCCCGCAAAACCGACGTCGGCGCCGAGCTGGCCGCACGCTGGCAGGCCTTCAAACGCTACCTGCGCAACATCGACCGCTACAGCGACCTCGAAGAACAAAAAGAGCTATGGGACCGCTGGCTGCCCTTCGCCATCGCCTTTGGCGTCGATTCCCAGTACATTCGCAAATTTGAAGCCGTCGACGCACCCGCACCCGGCTGGTACATCCCCGACCCGACACTGTACGGACCATACCGGCGCTGGTACTACGGGCCCGGTCCCGTTGGCCGGCCGCTTCGAACCGATGTCGGCGGCCGCGTCGGCGGCGATACCCCCGCAACGCCCACCGGGTCCCCGGCAGGCGGCGGGCTCGGCGGCGGCCTGGGCGACGTCAGCCGCGGGCTCGGCACCAGCCTGGCCGGCATGAGCGCCGGCCTCGGCGCAATGCTCACCAGCACCAGTACCACCATGACCAGCCGGCCCAGCAGCTCCTCCACAGCCGGCGGCGGCTGGAGCGGAGGCGGCGGTTTCTCCGGCGGCGGCGGCTTCGGCGGTGGAGGCGGTGGAGGCGGTGGCTTCGGATAAGATTGGAATGCGCCTGCTCTCTGCAAAATAGGCGCGAAGATTGCCGCAACGTGACTGCTCCCGTACGGCGCTTAAATGCCTGAGAGGAGCTGAAATACTTTAGTAGCCATAAGCAGGGGGGGTGGACAACGGTAGCAGAAATGAAGCTGCGAATTAGCGAATTTTGTGAAGTTAAACGCGATGTACAACCACCGCACCCCGTGCTGCACTGCGACGTCGAAACAGTACCCACCTATAACGAGCCACCATGCTCAAACCAGCAGTGGGCGTAATGTTTATCGGTACTGACAACTTTTCCAACTGCAAAGCGTGTGGCAAAAAGGTTCCGATCAGGCTGCGAAATTGCCCCCACTGCAGAGAACCCGACCCACAATTGAGAAACTGCTTGGGATGGAGGGTAAACTATACAAAGTCCCTAGACCCAACCGTTCCCGAAAAGTCGCCTTGGCCCTTCCGAATACCCTCCGGAACACGATTTACCATCTTGTCGTTTATCGCCATAATTGCCGCGGCCATTGCTACAGACTTCTTTGTGCCCGATTTGGCAATCGAACTTTTCGGACTGTCCGACGAATCAGCCAAGGTTTGGCAAGGCTTGTTGCATATGGTGATGTTTGTTGTGCTGGCGGTATGCATGGCAGCTGTGCTGAAACGGGAGGATTGAGAGGTTCCGCCCCCGATTCTGTGAACTCAAGTTAAGAATTCCCGTTCTTTGAGGAATTTCGTGTTCAACCATACAGAGCCTGACTTTGGCTACTGAAGTATATAAGTCCCGCCTGAATAGCCGGAATCAGATTAGGAAAAAATGTGGTTTCCCGTGCACGGGGGATGGAATAGACCGTTTTCGGTTATCATGGGCGTCGATGTTGACCCAACATCGACCAGCACGGCCCGTGACCGCCGCCTGCCTCATTATTTCTGAGCGTTCAATCTCATGATGGACTGGCTGGTCCTCTGTTGCGAACCGTTCGTCGATCTTTGTGGAGTGTGGTTAATCCTCATCGTTCTGGGATCGGTGGTTTGGATCTACTTCAGGGATCGAATTCGGAAATGACTTCCCACGAAAAGAAAACGGCTAGGCACGTGATTGCAGCGTGTCCTCGGATGCAATAAGGAGCGAACTATGCGCGGTGGCGGCCGTATCGTCGGCCTGGCAACAATGGCAATATCAGCCGTCCTCTTCCTCGGTTGGACCGTAGCGGTCGTAACCTCCGGCACGACCGCCGGCGGCATCGCGCTGGGTCTCTTCCTGGCGCTGAT
>JAPPKT010000052.1 GCA_028819675.1 Caldilineaceae bacterium
CCGATGGCATCAACCCGGATCGCGCCACCGTCTTCTTCGAGCCTGACTCGGAGCGGCCCCGCTCGTCAGACGGGGCAGTGCAATACGCTGAACACGTCGAGGAGGCCAAGCCACTGGCCGGTATCGTCCACTTGGAAGGCCTCCCGCACCTCTTCCTGCCCCGATCGCAAAGCGTCACCCTCTTGCCTGTGGGCAAGGATCGACGCCCAGGCCCTCCCTTGGAACTGTTCTGCACTCAGGCTTTGGCCGCGGCCGTCGGCGACGTAAACGGGGACGGAAGCGATGACTTGGTTTTTGCCTGCCGCGATCTCGACAATGAGCGAGAATGTTCCTGGATCTACTGGGGCGGCCCGGACGGGTTCGACGAGACCCGCCGCACACCCCTCAACAGCCATCAAGCTTGCGATGTCGCAGTCGCCGACCTGTCCGGGAACGGCTGCGCCGACGTCATCCTCTGCCAGACCCATACCCCCGACTCCTACAGTGCCGACTCGCTCATCTACCGCACCTCTCGCACCGGCATCGACCCCGAGCCCGCCAGGCTACCCTGCGAGGATGCCCGCCGCGTCCTGCTGGCCCGCACCGGCGCCGACGCCAGGCCGCACGTAATCTTTGTCAACCACTTCGGCCGCAACCGCCTCGGCAACATCAATCCCTACATCTACTTCGGCGGCGCCGAAGGATTTTCTCCGGAGAAGAGGCAGGAGCTGCCCGGCTGGGGCGCGGTCGAAGCCCTCTGCTGCGACTTCAACGACGACGGCCGCGTCGACATCGTCCTTGCCAACGCGTCGGAAAACTCCGTCGACCGCGATCCGGGCTCCTATCTGCTGCTCAACCGGCCGCACGGCTTTGCCGCTGAACCAACCTGGATCCTGCCCACCAACCGTGCGCACGGCGCCTGCGTCGCCGACATCAACCGCGACGGCCATCTCGATCTGATCTTCTGCGGCTTCGACAATCCCGATCTCCTTATCTTCTACGGAACAGCCCCCGACACCCCGAACGGCCTCTGCTTCGACACCGCCAACCCGCAACCCATCCGCCTGGAGCACGAAGGCAAGCTCTACAACGAACCGCGCTGGATCTACCTCGCCGACCTCAACAACAACGGCTGGCTCGACCTGGTCGTCCCCCAGATCGCCTACGACCGCAGCTTCATTCTCTGGGGCGGACCCGAAGGCTTCAGCATGGACCGCTGCCAGCCTCTCTCCGTCGTCCGCGGCGCCTGCGCCCGCGCCGCCGACCTCACCGGCAACGGCTACCTCGACCTCATCATCGGCGGCCACATCACCTCCCAGGACGGCCCGCACGACTCCTTCGCCTACATCTACTGGAACGGGCCCGACGGCCTGCGCGAGGACCGCCGCACTCTCCTCCCCGCCAGCGCCGTCAACTCAATGGCCGTGGCCGACTTCAACAACGACGGCCTCCTCGACCTCTTCATCTGCTCCTACCACAACGGCCGCGAGCGCGACATCGACTCCTACCTCTACTGGAACCGCGCCGGGCGCGGCTTCTCCGCCAACGACCGCACGCGCCTCTTCACACACTCCGCATCCGGCTGCGTCGCCGCCGACTTCAACGGCAACGGCTGGACAGACCTTGCCGTCGCCAACCACAAAGTCGAAGGCGACCACATTGGATATTCAGCTGTCTGGTGGAACGGTCCCGAGGGCTTCAGCGCAGAGCGCATCACGCGTCTGCCCACATCCGGCCCGCACGGCATGACCGCCGTCAGCCCGCACAGCATCGCCAACCGCGGCCCGGAGGAATACTATGTTTCGCCCCCCTATGAACTGCCCGCCGGCGCCCTCGTGACCGAAATTGAATGGGAAGCGGAAACGCCGCCGCGCACCTGGGTCAAGGCCCAACTGCGATTCGGCAGCTCGGAAGATGATTTGGAGGAAGCGGTCTGGCGGGGGCCCGGCGGAGAAGCAACCTGGTTCGAAAACCCCCAGGCCATCGGCCAACTGAAACAGCCCGGCCCATGGGTACAATACAAACTCGCCCTCGGCGCCCCCAACGCATGCGGCACACCCCGAGTCACCAGGGTGGACGTACACTATGATGAGCCGGAACCATCATGAGGAACGACCGCCCTCGAATCCGGCCTACTCCGAGCGGGAAAAGCCGACCGCTGTTCAGCCTTTCCCGAACTGCACGTACTCCAGCACCGCCGGGTTGCGGATATCTTTCGGTTGCCGGTCATTGAAAAAGTCGAGAATCGCATCCACAGCCATATGCTCGATGCGTCTGCGCCCTTCAACCGTCGTTGACGCCGAGTGCGGGGTCGCCACGATCTTGGGATGCGTGCGCAGCCGCGACGAGACTGGGGGCGGCTCCGGGTCAAACACGTCCAACCCCGCCCCGCGGATCTGTCCGCCGTCCAGCGCCTCCAGGAGTGCGTCCTGGTCGACCAGCGGGCCGCGCGCCAGATTGAGCAGGATAGCCTCATCCTTCATCTGCTTGAAGCGGTCTGCATTCATCAAGTGGCGCGTTTCCGGCGTGGAAGGCGCGTGCAGACTGAGAATGTCGGCGCTGCCGATAACCGTGTCCAGGTCAGCGAGCTCTACGCCAATCTCCGCGGCCCGCTCCGCTGTGATGTAGGGGTCGAACGCCAGTACACGCATGTCCAATCCCCGCCCGCAGATGTAAGCCACGCGCCCGCCGATCCGGCCCAGCCCGATCAGCCCGAGCGTCTTGCCCACCAATTCCGTTCCCATCGGCACAGCCCGCGGCGCAAAGTCGCCGGCGGCCAGCTGCTCCTGCCCCGGCTTGACCTGCTTGGCCACGGCCAGCATCAGAGCCACCGTATGTTCGGCAGTCGACTCCGTGGGCCCGTCCGGCGTATTGCAGAACACGACCCGATGCCGCGTGGCTGCATCCAGATCAACGTTATCGATGCCAATGCCTGTGCGCACCAGGATACGCAGATTGGGCAAACGGTCGAACACTTCGTCGTTGTAGCGAATCGCCGAGGCCGCCAATATCGCCTGGGCCGGCTCCGCGCTGCCCACCGGGTCAGCCGGGTCCGCAGTCAGTCGCGTAACCGTCTCAGGGAACTTGGACAATGCGTCCGAAAGCTGGGGCGCTTCGCTCCAGACATGCGTTAGTTCGGATAAGTTCATGGAATCTACTCCGGCCTTTTCATTAGTTCCAGTAGGGAGGCAGATCTGTCTAGGTCTATGCCAAGCCTAATACCCCTGCCTTTCACAGTAGTCAAAGACACTCTCTTGCCGCCATCTGTATTGGTGCGTCGGTCCAGCGTCGCGCTCGAATGTTTATCAGCGTCTGAAGCGGAACGGTCGCTCGCTGTGGCAGCGTGCATCTCTTGGCCTGCTGGCACCTCTTCATTCAAATTAGGCATCGTACTCATGTGCCAAAGAATAGTATGTGGGCTCTACTAAGTCAAAAAGTAGGCCCTTTCTAAGAATGGAGGTTGTAACGCATCACCAACCGCTTCTGACCCACCGGCGTTACATCCACGAAGCCTGCCCGCCGATAAGTCTCAGGCGTCCCCATATACGTGTACGACGGCGCATCCGGCGCCACCGGGTACCCTTCGACAGCAGGCGCCCCCTGATTGCGGGCATAATCAACCGCCGCCTGCAACAGCCTGCCCGTCAACCCTTGCCGGCGGAAATGACGGTCGACGAACAGACACACCACCGACCAGACCGGCATGTCGTCAACGCGCGGCAGCACCCGGGAACGCTCCAACGCCGCGTAACTTTCGCGCGGCGCCACCGAACACCAGCCAACCGGTGTCGTACCGCTGTAGGCAAGGATCCCGACAGGCCTGCCCGCCCGCACCAGCTCTTCCAGGGCGGCAACTCGGTCTTCTTTGGTCGAGCGGCGAAATGCCGAACTGGTCAATCGCCAGCGCATACAGGAGCAGTATCGGAACTTTCCGTGACAATTCGAGAACTCTGTCAGATCGGCAAGCCGCTCTGCCGTCACAGGCAGGAACAGGAGGCGCGAGTTTGCTTGATATTCCATGTGATCTCGGTTCGATTGACCCGCGCTGACCAAGTCTCATTACGGTCACCCCTAAGGGGCTCCGGGCATCGCAGGACTTCGGTGCCACTGTATCCTGAATGATTTTATAGCATCTTGACAATTACAACCGATAATTCTGGGTCTGCAACTCTCGAGTACGGCCAATCCAGCGTGATCCGCCTGTTCTGTTCTCTAGAAGGCATGTCGGCGAGCTCAGTGCCATCCCCATTGTATAGCGTGACATTGATGCGCCTGGCTGCCCTGATGCCTGGGATTGGGCATCCCAAACCTGTTTGACAGCACAAACTAAATGTAGTATACAAAGGCCGACCACAACGAATCCAACCGGGCGCAGAGAACTGCCCTTGCCTACGCGTCCCGTTAGCAACCCGATGCTCTAATGCAGGGCTAACGCGATGGCGGCCTCTTCTGCAAGAACCGCATTCTTGCCAGCAGCATCAGACGGGCGCAACCAGAGCAACGCCTCTTACGCTCGCAGCTCTCGAAGCTGGTTTCAACCGCCCCGAAAGCATTCGCGTGCAACCGAGCCGTTCAGTTCCCCTGGTTCAGTATGACGCGTGACGGCTGACCGCTGGGCGGATTACTCTTTCGTTTTCTGGATTCCTCAGGAGGAAACTCATGCAAAGAATTACTCGCACCTTCGTGCTGGCCGCAGTACTCATACTGGCCGTCATTCTTTCAGCATGCGCAGCGCCGGCGGCTCCGGCCGGAGGAGCAGCTGCCGACGGCGGTGAGGCAATGGAGGAGGAAGTAGTCGAGATTACCTGGCTGCAGTGGTGGGTCAATGAATGGGGGCCGGATAACCACGCACAGCTGATCGCCGACTTTGAAGCCCAACATCCCAACATCAAGGTTACTGTGGTCGACGTGCCTTGGCCCGAAATGGCCGGTAAGCTCCAGGCCGCGGCTGCTGGCGGCAGCGAAACCTATGACCTGTTCGGTACGGAGTCGACATGGATAGCCGGTCTGACCAAACAGGGGTTCATCGAAGACCTCGGCCCTTGGCTCGAAAACGACCCTGAGTTCGCCGCCAAACTGACCCCGACAACGCCCATGAACCTGCTGGGCGAGACCAGGGGACTCTGCCTCTATCTCATTCCCTACCAGTTCGCCTACAACGTGGACGTTTTTGAGGAAAAGGGTCTTGAGCCGCCCACAAACTGGGACGAGTTTTTGGAAGTGCTGCAGGCATTGCGCGACGAGGATACCAACTCATACGGTATGAGTATGCCCCTGCAGGACGGCGGTTTCCTCCTGCTGCGCTACTTCAACTTCCGCCTCGCTCAGGAAGGTGGCCAGATGCTTGACGAGAACGGCAACGTTGCCTTCAACTCCGCCGAAGGCGTGGCGGCTATGGACTGGTGGAAGGAGTTCTACGATATGGGCTTGGTCGTACCCGGTTCCTTCGGCGAGGACCAGGCGCTGATGCTGGAATTCGTGGCCAGCGGCCAGACTTCCGCCATCATTGACGGCCCGTTTATCTGGACGAAAGCGAAGCAGATCGATCCCGATATCCGCATGGCCTACGCCCCAGCGTGGACGCACAATACTGGCGGCTACTCCTGGGCTTGCAGCGGCATGGGAATCGCGGCCAACTCGCCCCACAAAGAAGAGGCATGGGAATTCTTCAAGTATATCTATTCCGATGAAGTTTCCCTCAAGATGACGGAAACGGTCAGCCTGCTTTGGGCGACGAATGCGGCCGTCGAATCGCTGGCCGACTCAGATGACCCCATGTTGAGCCAGGTACCCGCATTCGCAAATCAGGATCCCGAGAGCAACATCCTGTTTGCCCCCCTCCCCGAAGCCTCGAAGCTCATCGATGCGTTTCAACAGGCTTTCCAGCAGGTACTTGCCGGCGAAAAGGATTCCCAGACAGCATTGGATGAGGCCGCCGCCATCTGGCAGGCCGAACTGGACGCCGCCAAGTAATTGTATCGGTAATGTGAGGCCCTTGTAGGGATTCTCACAGGCTACGATTTGGCAGCCGCGATTCCTGCTAATTTTGGGAACGATTGGGCATTACGGGCACATAGAGTCCGTAGGGCCCTCGTTCACAACGCACCAACCCCCTGAGTTCAGCACAATTCTTGAGAGCTCAACTATGGGTGAAAAGGGCGCGCATCAACCGCCTTCCCCTGAGATGACTGTAAAGGTCGCCGAAGCCCAATCGGCCCAACAAGGGCCTCCCTCGACGCGAAGGGTCTTGCCCCGCGAGATGTATGGCTTCTTGTTCG
>JAPPKT010000570.1 GCA_028819675.1 Caldilineaceae bacterium
TCCTGCCGCGCTTGTCCTTATTGGCGCGGCCTGGTCGAAGACCCACTCCAGCGCCTATATTTCAGGAAAGCGACCCCAGTGTAACTGTTCTCACAGGTGCACCGTCGGCCGCAGCGTCGCCTCGGCGTACGAATGAAGTCATCCCCAGCACCGTTTTCCCACGCGCCTATTGTTCGGCGGCACGATTCAGTCTATAATTCCCGCAGCAGAAATTGCGCGCGGGGCAGAATTACACTCAGTCAGGGCATGTCGGCCAGACGCCCCTTACCCCCGGCAGGCACGACAGAGAGGAGAACAAAAATGGCGGATATCACCGCCCTACAAAAGGCCGTTCTGGCCCTTCCCGATGACGATTACGCTCGCTTCAGACAGTGGTTCAGCGAATTAGACTGGGAAAAGTGGGACCGGCAGATTGAAGAGGACTCGGCAGAAGGAAAATTGGATCATCTCATTGCCGAAGCCCTTGAGGCAAAAGAAAAGGGTACAATCCGGGAACTTTGAATGCACCGGACCACGCCCCAATTCTGGAAACGGTTCGAGCAGCTTCCCGAATCTGTTCAAAGTGTTGCCACGCGGAATTTCCGCCTGCTGAACACAAATCCAAGACATCCCTCACTTCATTTCAAGAAGGTAGGCAAATTCTGGTCGGTTCGAACGGGACGGACCCATAGGGCGCTCGCTGTGGAAGATGGCGGAGATTTTACTTGGGTCTGGATCGGCGGTCACGACGAATATGAGCGATTGATCAAAGAGTAACGAGCCAACACAGTCCACATCGCGGAAAGGGACTGTCGCCTGGCTGTCCGCAAGGAATCTCTTAGAAGTTCCGCTCTACGGACCTGTACGAAAGAAGACCTGATGGGAAAGGGCAATGGTATGGAGATCGACGTTGTCGAACTTACCAGTGAACTGATCGCAATGCCCTCGGAGACGCCGACGAGCAACCGGGCGATCTCCGATTTCCTGCGCGGGGTGCTGGAGGCGGGCGGCTTCACCGTCGAGGAGCTGGCCTACATCGACCAGTTCGACGTGGAGAAGGTCAGCCTGGTCGCGAAAAAGGGCACGGGGGCTGGCGGGCTGGGCCTGTTCAGCCATTCGGACACGGTGCCGGGCGACGCCGGCTGGGATCCCTTCACGCCGGCGCTGGAAGATGGACGCCTGGTGGGCCGCGGCTCGGCCGACATGAAGGGCCCCCTGGCGGCGTCGATTGCCGCGGGCTCCCGCTTCGACGCCGCTGACCTCAACCGGCCTCTGGTGATCGCCGTCACCGCAGACGAGGAGCGGGGCCACACCGGCGCGCACGACATCGTCATCCGCTCGCAGACTTTGACGAGCAGCTGGCCCCAATACTGCATCGTCTGCGAGCCGTCGCAGCTGCAACCGGTCTATGCGCACAAGGGCGGCGGCAGCATCATCGTCACCGCGCACGGGGTGGCCGCGCACACCAGCACCGACAAGGGTGAATCGGCCAACTTCAAGATCGCCCCGTTCCTGGCGGAGATGGCGGAGCTGGCGCAGACCTTCCGCACGGATAAACGCTTCCAGAACCCGCTCTTCGACCCGCCCACCAACGGCTTCAACCTGGTGATCAACGACGGCGGCACGGCATCGAACGTGACCGCAGCGCGAACGGTCGCCACCCTCAAACTGCGCGCCATGCCCGACGCCTGCTTCGAGGAGGCGATGCAGATGGTCGTGAAGCGGGCGGAAGCGCACGGCCTGGACGTGTCTCACAGCGGCGGCGGCGCGTTTTTTGCCGATGCGGACGGCCCGCTGGCGCATGCGGCCTGCCGCGCAACCGGCGCGCCGCGCGCGGTCACCGTTCCCTACGGCACCGAAGCCACGTGCTATCAGAGATATATGGACGCGCTGGTGCTCGGCCCCGGCAACATCGACCAGGCCCACACGGTCGGCGAGTGGATCGCGGTCGAGCAGTTGCATGAGGCGGTGGAGGTATATACGCGGCTGATCGGGGATTTGTGTGGGTAGTGGGTGGCTTGCGGAACTGCCGCGTCGTTCTTCTGTTACCTCCCACTTCCTCTCAGCGGGCAACGACCGTCTACTGCTCGTCGCCGTCTATCTGAAGAGTTAGCAGGAATTCCAGTAACTCCGCCTGCTGCGCCCGCTCCAGGTTGGCAAAGGCGTTCCTTTGCTCCAGCGCCTCGCCGCCGTGCGCCATAATGGCTTCGGAGATCAAAGTGGCCCGTCCATGGTGCAGGTAGGGTGGCTCCGAAGCGAAGCCCCACAGCTTTCTCGTCAGCCAGAACTGCGTAGGGATCCCTCCCTGCACATTTGCCTCCGTGTCGAGAAACTCACCCATATCGTGCCTTTTCAGGTCGGTAAAGACAGGGATGAGGTAGTTTCCTTCTTCGTCCTGTTTCACGTTCCCTAAGTAGGGCGACAGGTCGACCTGGTAGGTAGCATTGACATCCTCTTGCCGCAGGTTGTTCGGCGGATTGTACGGACCCGGTTCGACGAATTCAAGGCTGGCGAGCGGCATCTCCGGAATATGGCAGTCGGAACAGCCGATCCGGTCGAAGATGATGCGCCCGCGCGCAGCGGCCTCTCTTTCGACCTGGGTAGCGGGCGCCACCTGTATTGGGGCGGGCAGGGTTGCCTGGAACAGGGTCAGCGCGGTGATATCACCCACGGTCAGCTCATTTACGCGGCCGTCGGCGTCCAGGTCGTTGTCCTCACCGAACCGCTCGGTCGACAACATGCCGTGATGATGATTCATGGCGTTGTTGGAAAACTCACGCAGAGACACGGCCGCGCCTTTCTGATGAAAGGGACGGATGATCAGGTCGGCATCCACACCTTCGACGCGGGAGGTGTCGACTGTGCCGTCGGGATAGCATGTGAGCGTGCCGAAATGGACCCCCTTGGTCACCAGTTCGACGGTGGCCTCCCGGCCCGTGCTGTTGGCCTGGCTGAGCGCCGCCGTGCGCTGAGCATGCAGTTCGATCGTCATCTCACGGGCCAGCAGCTCGATAAAGCCGGCGCCGTAAATGCTGACTGTGTTGCGTTCGTTGCCAACAGTCTTGAGGGTCTGGTTCGGCCCGTTCTCTACCGGGTCGCCATCGAAGTTGACGAAGGGATTCCGTTGTCCTATTACGAACACATTGGCCACGTTATCACCGCCGCCTATGGCGGGGAGATTGTGGCAGCCCGAACATGAATTTGCGTCAGGCGCTGAGATGCGATTGAAGTTGTCCGGTATCATCCGCCTCTTGCGCGGCTGGCCTGTTCCTGTCAGTTCAGGACGGCCTGCGCCGTCAAGTGTGTTGAAACTGGCGGTGAAGACGGCGCGTCCATGCCTGAGCAGCCCTTCGAGAGTGAAGCGGCCCGCTTCGATCTCTTCCTGGCTGATATGCTGCTTCAGAGCCGGTTCTTCGCCGATTACTGGCGGGGAGGAGCCTGAAGATAGGGTAAGAGATGGTCCCTTCGCGAAAGAGGAGAGATTCAAGACAGCGGCGCCGGCGACGAAAAGTAGCAGTCCGGTCATGAAGGCTCTTATTTTCGCTGGATTTCCCTTCATGGCACCGCGTCAATAGTATGATTCTTCCTCTATAGAATAACCTGCACGGGCGCACCGTGCCCCGCCGCGACCTCCCGATTTCGGCACATCACCCTCCCGGATCAGGAAGATCGGCGCCGGGCAGTTGTAAGAGGAGGTGGAGGTGCACGCGCGGCTGATAACAGGCCAGTCGGGAGCAGAGAGCACACGTTTGGGGATGGAGGGCCATAGGTCAGCGTCTTCGTGCCATGAAGTGGGTAAGGTCCTGGCGCTGACAGCCGCCAGGACCTTACCTCGGGGGAATTGAGCTGCGAAGCCGCAGACTTCAGGCGTCAGCCAGATCCTTGGTGCAGTGGGGGCAGACGAGCGCCCAATCTCTCACGTGCTCCCGGCAGTACCGACATGGCCTGCCCGGTGGCCGCGCCAGCAGCGCCCAGAGCAGGCCGAACGGGCCAAAAAGCAGCCCCAAACAGAACCAGAGCACAGGACGTCCGAGCCCCCTGGTCGAGGCAGCTACCACGGCCGAGACGGCGAACATGACTAGCGCCAAGACTAGCGGTAGAAACTCCAAGTACATTTCACTCCACTCCAGATTCCTGACACGAAACGGATACAGTTTTGTACTCGCAGGGCAGCGAATCTTCAGCCTGCAGCCAGTGCTGCACTGCTGAGGCGACAGGTAGTGGCCCCAGGCGAGAGCAGTGACGAGCTAAGGTGCGCCTCGAAGGTATCGAAGTGCCGGGTCACGGGTTCGCACTGCAACTGGGCCCTGCGAATTGAACGCAGAGGCCGCCGTCGGTGGTGACGGGTTCGAGTTTGGCTTCGACTGTGGCGACGCGGTCGACCAGGGCAGCGAACTACCCGGCCGGGCCGGCGAGGGTGCGCTGCTCGTTCTTTGCCAGCAGAGCGGCAGGCAGCAGGACGAACAGCGCGAAGACAGGAACGGTACGGGGAACGCTTTTCATAATGGCACCTTTCGATAGTATGTTGAGACAGAAGTACAGAGCATAACGCCCGGCGGCGCTGCAAGGCCCTGGGTATTCGTCCACGAATAGACGGACTCATGGGTAGCATCTTTACTACCACAACAACGACAGTTGACCAGGTCCCGCTGACGTTGCTTTCTGCCAGGCATGGTAAAAAGCGGACCAACTGAAGGTGTTACCTGCATTGAGGCAGAAATTATGTTCGCTTATCTAGTATAGCGGTTTCCGATAGGCGTTGTCTCGCTAATATGGACCAATTCCGGCGCCATCGCTAACCAGATCCGGTGATCGTTTGTCAGACGGTTTTCCGAATCAGGAATTGCAGGAGCCCGGCCACTGAACAGTTCGAAGGAGAAACAGCTCATTTGCACCACTGCATTCGCTACCGTCTCCAGACTGCAACTGATTCCCTTGCCTATCCGTTGCACGATGTACTGTGGACCATCTCTGCGGCAAGGGTCGCTGACGATGTCACACTGCCGGTCCGTCTTGACCAGGTGCTGGTCAATTGACCATCCTGCGTGGAGCGGTTGCCGAAGACATAGCCACTTTTGCCCTGCCCACCTATTGTCCGGTTGCGAAGTCAAGTATATAATTCCCAAACCTTTTGGAGAGCCGCAGGAGGCAGCTACGTGGTGTCGTTCAAGCCATAGCGACAGTCTTATTGAAGTATGGCTAAATACCCTGGAGGATGAAGGAATGAATAATCGGATTACCATTGACCCCCAGGTATGTCACGGACAGGCCTGCATCCAGGGGACACGCATTCCTGTATATCAAATCCTGCGGATGCTGGCCTGCGGCGATAGCGTCGAAGATCTCATCCAGGAGTATCCTTCTGTCACGCACGAAGATATACTCGCCTGTTTTGACTATGTAGCCTCTCTGGCCGAAGAGCAGGTGACGCCTCTTGAGGCGCTCGTCGACAGGATATGAAAATCTTTGTCGACGAAAACATTCCCCTCATGACTGTCGCAGCGCTTCGCAGCTTGGAACACGACGTCCGCGATATTCGAGGCACGGTAGATGAAGGAATGCGGGATGACGCGCTATGGGAGATGGCACAGCGAGAAGAGCGTCTGCTGATTACCACTGATAAGGGATTTACACACCACCGGTTGAGGCCGCATCATGGTGTGCTTGTTATACAGCTGCGACAACCAAACCGACGCAAGATCCACGAACGCATTATGCAAGCGCTGAGACAGTTTTCCGATACGGAATGGCCCGGATTGCTTGTCGTGATGAGGGACATCGCGCAAAGCGTCTGGCATGTTCAGGAGCGTCGCTAGACCACGGATGACGAAGCTCCACACCCCACCCCAAAAAGTTTGACACCATTCCCCCTCCACCCGTATAATCCAACCCATTCCCTTCTTCAAATCCTAGCGACCGCCCAGGATCCCGCCCTGCGGCATCGTTGCCAACAGCACACAAAACACCGCCGTTCAGACACAGGAACAATCCCATGACTCTGACAGCAACGATGGATGCCCCCGCGCCGACGGTGACGCGGCCGGAAGTCACCGCTGAACACGCCGCCTCCTTCCGTGAAAACGGCTTCCTGGCGCTGCCGGACGCGCTGACGCCGGACGAGGTGCAGGCACTGCGTGACGAGACTGTGCACATCTGCCGCGGCGAGATGGGCGATGTCAACGGCCTGCCGCCCGTCGGCCCCGACGACAGCGACGACGAGGTGATCCAGCGCACGCTCTGCGTCCATTTCCCGCACA
>JAPPKT010000382.1 GCA_028819675.1 Caldilineaceae bacterium
CCCCCGCACAAGGGAGGGCCGAATAGGCCCGACCGCCCAGAAAAGCAGTGGTCAGCAGTTAGTGGTCAGTGGTCAGAGAGGAGGCTTCCGGTGCAAGAGATTGGAACGGGAAGTGACCGCGGCTTGGTTGCGACCCCGGGGTATGCGAAAGTTCGCCTCCGTATTGGGATGCACCCTTCTTTCGCCACTCCGTTTGTTGATGATATGTTGTACACTATAGTTAGACCCGAAATTGGTAGATATAATGAGCGAATCTTAATTCTGGCATGGACACTTCCGATAGAACAGTACAGTTGATCGAGAAGGGCGGGGTGGTACCGGTCGTGCGGCTGCCGGACCTGGCGGGGGCCGTTGAGCTGGCGCGGGCGCTGCTGGACGGTGGGGTGACGGCGTTCGAGCTGACGATGACGAGCCCGGGGGCGCTGGATGCGCTGACGCTGCTGCGGGAGGGCGTGCCGGCTTTCGGACGGGGCGAGGCGGCGCTGGGCATGGGGTCGGTGCTGGACCGGAAGATGGGTGCGGAGGCGATCGCAAGGGGCGCGCAGTTTGTGGTGGCGCCGACGATGGACCTGCCCACGGTGAACTATTGCGCCGGGCTCGGTGTGCCGGTGATGCCGGGGGCGTTCACGCCGACGGAGGCGCAGACGGCGTGGATGGCGGGCGCGGCGGTGGTGAAGATTTTTCCGGCGACCAAGCTGGGGCCGGGATACTTCCAGGACATACTGGCGCCTCTGCCGCACCTGAAGCTGATGCCCACGGGCGGGGTTGACCTTGAGAACGCGGGCAGCTTTGTGCGTGCGGGCGCGGTGGCGGTGGGGGTCGGCAGTGCGCTGGTGCGCAAGGATTGGGTGGCGGACGGCGACTGGCAGGCGATAACGGAGCAGGCTCGCAGGTTTGTGGCAGCTGTAGGGGAGGCGCGGGCGGAGAAATGAGCGGGTTTGAGGTAGTCACTCTGGGCGAGACGCTGCTGCGCATGGCGCCGCCGGGCCAGATGCGCATTGAACAGGCGGCATACTTTGAGCTGGAGGCGGGGGGAACGGAATCGAACACGGCGGTAGCGCTGGCCCGGCTGGGTGTGCGGACCACGTGGATTTCACGTCTGCCGGAGAATGCGCTGGGACGGCGGATCGCGCGCACGTTGATGGGACACGGGGTGGACACGTCGCACGTCGTCTGGGCAGAGGGCGAGCGGCTGGGAACGTTTTTTGTGGAGTTCGGCGACGGGGCGCGGGCTACATCGATCATCTACGACCGGGCCAATTCGGCGGCGAGCCGCATGACACCGGATGAACTGCCGGAGGCGCTTTTCAGTGAGACGGGCGGGCGGCATCTGCACCTGACGGGGATCACGCTTGCGATCAGCGAGAGTTCGGCGGCGACGGCCTGGCGGGCATTGGAGCTGGCGCAGGCGGCCGGCTGGAGCGTGAGCTTCGATTTCAACTACCGGTCCATGCTGTGGAGTCCGGAGGCGTCACGCAAGGGTTGTCACCCCTTTGCGGAGAAGGCGGACATCGTATTTGCGCCGATTCGAGATGCGCAGACTCACTATGGTCTGCCGGAAGAGGTCACACCTGAGGAGGCGCTGACCGCGCTCAGGGAGCAGTTTCCGCGGGCGACGGTCATTCTGACGTTGGGCGCTGACGGTTCGATTGCGGCGGTACCGGGGCAGGCGCCGATTCGCCAGCCGATTTTTCCGGGGGGAGGAACGATCGGGCGCATCGGCGCGGGGGATGCTTTCACAGCGGGCGTTCTCTACCGTTACCTTCATCACGGGGGAGAGGCGCGGCTGGCCGACGCACTGAGGTGGGGCGCGGCGGCGGCGGCGATGAAGTATACGATCCCCGGTGACATGGGGCTGTTTGAGAGGGAGGAGGTGGCCGCGCTGGCGGAAGGCGGCGGCTATTCGGACGACGTCAGGCGATAGGGATCGCAGGCGCGAAGGGCAGGAGGGGGAGCCACGGCCATACGAGTACAACCTGATTTTGCATTCTTCTCCTCGGGCCGCAGCCGGCGGGCGGCAGATGGAACCGGTGGTCGGAGCGGGCTCCTCGTTGCCGGAACGGGCCACGGATGGTGGAAAACAGATCGCTGGAAAGCTACTATCAGATATTGGGTGTTCAGCCCAACGCTTCGCAGGAGGTGCTTGACGCGGCCTACAGGCGCCAGGTGCGTCTGCATACGGGGGAGTATCTGGACGACGCCGCCCTGATCGCGGGGCCGAAACCGTCGGACCCAATTCTGGCGAAGGTGGATGAGGCGTACCGGCTTCTTTCCAATCCTCTGAAGCGCTGGACGCACGACGAGGCGTTGAAGGAAGCGCGGCAGGTTCCGCTGACTGAGGAGGAGTTAGAGGTCGCCCGCAAACGAATCGAACCTCCGGACGCGTGGCTTTCGTACCAGCGCCTGGAGAACGGTTCGATCTATGTTCGGGTGGGCTGGGCGCAGGATTTCACGGCGATACACGAAGCGGTCAGTACGGCTATTCCGGAGACGGGGCGCACGTACAATGCCAGGCTGAACGAGTGGCGCGTAGACCCGAGATACGAGCCCGAGCTGGCGGCTATTTTCGCGAATTTCGAACGGGCGGACGTACAGCGGCCGCCGCGGCTGGCAGGCCCTACCTACCAGGGTCCGGCTTATACACCGTCCCCGCAGCATATTCCCCAGGGGTGGAAGGGCTGGCCGTTTCTGATCATTGGCGGCCTCATCGTTGCAATTATCGGCGCGGTCCTGTTTCCGGCAAACCGGGGGGAGCCGGTCTCTGCGGGGGCGACGGCGACTGCGCTGGCGTTTATCAGTTCGTACGAGCCTCTGGAGAGCGACTTTGACACCGCGGGCACGGGTACGTATTCGGGGCTGACCGGCGCGCTGCTGCATCCGTCGGTCAATTTGCGTGGGCGGCCAGATGTTTCAGCACCTGTACTGAAGCTGCTCACGAACGACCAGACGTATCTAGTCATCGGCCGGTTGGAGAACGGCAGTTGGTATGTTGCTACAACCGGCGACAACACGGGCTGGATTGCCGCCTGGACGATAGGCGTTGACGGAGATCCGTTGAGTCTGCCTGTTTTTGGTGAAAACGATGCGTTGCCGCAGGGGGCGGACTCGGACAGTGCGGAAGGCGACTCCGAATAGAAAGTAGCCGGCAGTTCATTCCCAAAAGCGAATACGGATGAAAATCGCTTCTTTCGTTTTGGCGGGGGAGTGGATAGAATAGTTATAGCGTAGCAGGACTGAAGCGAGAGAGGAGTTGATAGAGAGAACGAATCTCTAATTCCTCTCTTATTTTTATCTCTTCGAAACGTAAGCAGAAGCAGAGAGATGAGAAGGTCGGACAGAAAACCTGGATGGTACGGCCGTCTTCGCGGTGCAGGCATGCGCGCGGGTCTGCTGTCGCGCGGGGTGCTGCTGGTGGCACTGATCGTAACGGGCTTCACTGTTTATCGCTTATTCCGCGATAGTTCGACGGCAGACCAGGCAGTTGCGCTGGCGCAGCAAGGGGGCGAAGAGAGCGCGGCTACAGCGACACCGGAGGCGACGCCGGACAGCGCGAGACAGGCTGTGACGGGTTCGACCCAGTCGAGTGTGCAGGGGCGGGGCGAGGCGGCGGCACCGGTTGCGGACGCGGGGTTTGTGCGGCCGTACACGGTCGACAGTGGCCTGGATTACGTGTACACGGCGAGGATGGGGGAGCAGTGGTCTGTGATCGCCGGGAGATTCGATTTGGCGGCAGATCGGCTGAAAGAGGCCAATTCGGAGCTGTGGCTGCTGCGGGGGGAGGCGATTCGAGCGGGCGACCAGCTTGCCATACCCGGTCTCGGCGCGGATGCCGCGGTGCAGCCCGAGGTTTATGAGGTGCAGGCGGGAGATACGTGGGAGAGGATAGCCGGAAGGTTCTCGGTCACCTATCTTGATCTGCTGCTGGACAATTTCAGCTTGTGGGTATTGCGGGGTGTTGAGATTCAGGCCGGCGACGAGATAGCGATCCGACAACTGCCGGTCGCGGTGCGCAACGTGGGGGCAGCGCGCGGATGGGCGGGCGGGCCGCCTGTTCTTGCCTCTTCGTATGTCGCGACGAGAGAAGAGAGGGACCGGGCACAGACCACGGCCAACGAGTTGGGAACATATACCGTCCAGCCTGGGGACACATGGGAGAGCGTTGCGGAAGACACGGGTATCAACGTAGAGGCGCTGAAGGAGGTCAACGGCGAGTTCAGTGAGGGAGCGCTGCAGTCCGGAGATGTCTTGCGCATTTCGTGGATACTGCACGTGGCGCTGATGTTTCGCCAGGTTGAGGGAAACGGCGTCCGAAGCGCGACGGACTTGAGCAACCTTCCCGAAGCGGAGCGGGCCGAGCTGGCGGCGCGGGGACTGACTGTGTACAAGGAGCAGTACTGCGGCGTCTGTCACCAGCTGGAAAGCGCGGGAACGAGAGGCATATTCGGACCCACGCACGGTGAGATGGTCGAGATGGCCGCAGCCCGGCTTGAGGATCCCGCCTACAGCGGCGACGCGACCGACGTGTATACCTACCTGTACGAGAGTATCATCGAGCCGGACAAGTACTATGTCGAGGGATATGCGCTGAGTCCCCACAAGATGCCGTCCTATCGCCATATACCTGAGGAAGACCTGGAAGCGCTGATAGTATTCCTGGCGGGCGAGTAAGAGCCCGGCAGGGGCCGTGCCAGGCTTGTGCTGTTGCAGGAAAAACCTGTTCGAAATGCGTTTGTGCGCCCCACGGTTGTCTGCACCAGTAAGGCGCGGCGCCGGGGAGGAGGAGTCAATTGAAAGTGAATCGATTGTTCGTCAACAGCATTCTGGCCGTGGTGGTTGTGTCGGTGCTGTGGATCGCGTCGGACAGCGCGATGGCGCAGGAACGGGAGAGCGGCGGCACGGTGATCGTGGAGGGCCTGAACGGGCCCCAGGGCGTACTGGTGATCGATGACGGCAGTGTTTGGGTCATTGACGTAGGACTGGGCGGCGACGAGGAAGTCGAGGTGGGGGGCCTCGACCCCAATACGAACGAAATCATCAGGGCGACCTATGGGAATACGTCGCGGGTGATGCGCGTTATACCCGGCGGCCAGCCTCAACTGGTGGCGACACTGCCTTCGATTTTTCTAGGCAGCGACATTGTTGGCGGGGCCCGGCTGGCGCTTCTGAACAACGAAATGTACGCCACGGCGGGCGTCTGGCAAGGTGTGGCCAGCGAGGAGGCGTTGCCGGACACGGCGGCAGTATTGCGTGTGTTGCAGGGCTCAGTACTGGAGGTCGTACCGTTGTGGAAGCTGGAAAAGGAGCTCAACCCGGACGGCCATGTACTGGAATCTCATCCATATGGGTTGACCGCCGGCCCAGACGGTCTGTTGTACGTGGCGGAGGCGGGTGCGAATACCCTTGTGCAGGTGGACGTAGTCAGCCAGACTGCCAAGGTAATTGCCGTATTTGATGGGATTCCCGGCCCGCTTCCGAACCCGTATCGGGGGGGCGCGCTGGAGTCGGACCCGGTGCCGACGGGCGTCACCTTTGGGGCGGACGGCCGGATTTACGTTTCGCTGCTGCCGGGCTTTCCCTTCCTGCCCGGTTCGGCGAAGATCGTCGTGGTCGATCCGGTCACGGGCGGCGTTGAGGACTACGCCACCGATCTGACGATGTTGACGGACTTACGCACCGGCCCGGACGGCGAGCTGTATGCGGTGCGCTTCGGCATCTTCACGGACGAAGGCCCGATCCCCAACAGTGGGTCGGTGATCCGAGTGGGCGAGGGGGAAACCTCGCAGGACGTAGTCACCGGGCTGCCTTTCCCCACATCGGTTGACTTCGATATCAACGGGAATGCGTTTGTGACCATCAATGGCGCCAGCGTAGGCGAACCGGGCCGCGGCAAAGTGATCCGCTTTGAAGGGGTAGCCGTACAGGGCGCGCCTTCGATTCGCTTTGTCGAGAGCGCGACGGTGAGCCAGCAGGAGCCGGAGTTCGTGACCGGTTGCGACAGCCTGCCAAGCCATGAGGCGGTGAAAGCGGCGCTGGAGAGGGTTGTGGCAGGGGGCAACAACGGCGGGCTGGGAAACCACATGTGGGCGACTGTGGTGGACCGAGACGGGGTGGTTTGCGCTATCGCTTATTCGGGCGCCAACAGGGGTTCGCAGTGGCCGGGCGGGCGGGTCCTTTCGGTACAGAAGGCAAATTCGGCCAATGCATTCAGTTTGACGCAGC
>JAPPKT010000198.1 GCA_028819675.1 Caldilineaceae bacterium
CCGGCGCCTTCACCCGTCTCGGCGCGCTGCTCGGCTTGGGCCTCTCTCTCAACCTTGGTATCGGCCTCCTCGAAGTCCCCGGCGAATGGCCCTGGAGTTACGCCATGCTCGCAATGTGGCACGGCCTTTTCTTGGTCACCGGCGCTGGCCGCGTCTGGGGCCTGGATGGGCTGACAAGTAGGAACTGAGGCTGGGAACCGCCAAATGGAATGCTCACCCTCTTTCTGCGCAGTGACTTACAAATCCTGCCCGAAAAAACTGGCTCGTTGTCTGTTTCCGGTTGGCTGGCGGCGGCCGCAACCAGCAACTGGTAACCGCAAACGGAACTCTGCCGCATGACCATTCTGCTGGCCCTTGCCGCCGGTACAGTGCTCGGCTATCTCCTCGAAAGAGGCGATTTCTGCTTCCATAGCACATTGCGCGGCCTCTTCCGCCGGCCGCCGCAACTGGACCTGGTCCGTGCCTATCTGCTGACGCTGCTCATCGCCATCCCGCTCGTGCAGGGCATGATCGCCCTCGGCTGGATCACGCCCTGGATTGCCCCCTGGGCCTGGCAGGCGAACCTCGCCGGCGGCCTCATCTTCGGCGCCGGCATGGTCATCGCCGCCACCTGCGTGACCGGCATCTTCTATAAACTCGGCCACGGCATGCTAGGCGTGCTGGTCGGTTTGGCCACCTGGTCAATCGGTGACCTGCTCGCCTGGCGCGGGCCCCTCAACCCTTTGCGGATCGCGCTCAACCAAAATCCAGTGGTAACCGATGGCCAAACGACCACCTTTTTGAATCTCCTCGGTGCCCCACTGGGGATCGCCCTGCTGCTCCTGCTTCTGGCCGCCGTCGCCCTTTTCCTTTGGCGCAGTCCCCGTCCCCAACAGGGAGACTACTGGTCGTGGCTGCCCCTTGGCATAGCCGTCGGGCTCTTCACCAGCTTGGCCTGGCTCCTCGCCCGTGCCGGCGGCGCCAACTATACCTTCGGCACCTCACGCGTCCCCACTGCACTCTACGAACTGCTGCTGGGCGGCAGCGAATCCGGGAACCTTTGGATTCCCGTTGCACTGATAGCCCTGCTGCCGGGCGCCTTCATCGCCGCCCGCCGCGCCGGCACCTTCTGGGCCCGGGGAGAAACGACCGCCCGTTATACACAGCTGGCCGCAGGCGGTCTCCTCATGGGCATAGGCGCCGGTATCTCCGGCGGCTGCAACCTTGGCCACTCCCTCGTCGGCGTCCCCCTCCTGAGCCTGGGCAGTATTACCACCACCCTGGCAATGCTGGTGGGCGTATATCTGACTGACCGCGCCGCTGGCCTGCTGCGCCACCTGCCGCCACACCTGAATCGCACCGCCCCCGGCACTTCAACGCCGGGCTGAATATCGCGTAACGAACACTGAAATAGTACAGGAGCATCGAAATGGGTCAGGAACAGAACACAGCTCGACAGGCCACCGCCATTCTACGCATAACACTAGGGGTGATACTGATTGTCACCTGGTTCAAAAATCTGCAGGATGGAATCTACACAGCCGATGGCATCGTCGGTCTCTTTAACTATCTCTTTAATGACAACGGCGGCGGCCCCGCCTTCTATCGGGCGCTGATCAACGGCACAATCCTCCAGGTGCCCGGGCTGTTCGCAGTCTTTCAACTGATCGGAGAGTTGCTGCTCGGCCTCGGGTTGCTGGTCGGCCTCTTCACGCCTCTGGCTGCCCTCGGCGCCGCCCTCTTTTTCTTCAACCTGTTTCTGGCCTACTTGGGCGGCAACGACTGGATCTGGACCTACGTGCTGCTCACCGTCTCCGCCCTGGTCGTGGCCCTGGCCCAGTCCGGCCGCGCTTGGGGACTGGATAGCCTGCTCCTGCGGCGGTTGGGAGAACCCCCGGGCGGCCCCATCTGGTAAAGACGTCAGATCTTTACACACCGTCCCTGCATCCCTGCCCTGTGCGCGCCCAACTTTCCGCATGGAGCCGCAGAGTGTGCAGTGAGCGAAAGAGCTTGTGTTCACTTTGAATTCAACACACTCCTGCTGTCACCTCCCCGCGTGGCAGTCGACCTGGCAACCGGAGCCCGGAAACTGAAGGCTGATATTTTCGTATGACGGTTCTGCAACTTATCTACATCATCGGCGCGTCCCTTCTCGCCATCTATGGCCTGCAGGCGCTCCTTCTGACCCTAATCGCCCGGCGAACCCTCTTCGACGCCGAACCGCCGCCACCCCCCGACATACGGGAATACGCTTCCGTTACCGTTCAGCTCCCCGTCTTCAACGAACGTCACGTCGTCCGACGCCTGATCGACGCCGTCGCCGCCTTCGACTGGCCCGCAGACCGGCTTCAGATCCAGGTCCTCGACGACTCGACCGACGATACCAGTCAGATCATCGCCAACTGCATCGCCTACCACCGCCGCAACGGCGTCGACATCACCCAACACCACCGCACCGTACGCAAAGGCTACAAAGCCGGCGCCCTGCGCGAGGGGCTCGCCCACGCCCGCGGCGAATTCATCGCCATCTTCGACGCCGACTTCGTGCCCCCGCCCGACTTTCTGCAGCGTACTATCTCCCCCTTCGACAATCCCGAGGTCGGCTGCGTCCAGGCCCGCTGGGGCCATCTCAACGCCAACGTCTCCCGTCTCACACTTGCTCAATCCCTCGGCATCGACGGCCACTTCGTCGTCGAACAGCGGGCCCGCAACGAGCTGGGCGCGCTGCTCAACTTCAACGGCACCGCCGGCCTCTGGCGCCGCTCCTGCATGGACGAAGCCGGCGGCTGGCAGGAGGACACGCTCACCGAAGACCTCGACCTCAGTTACCGCGCGCAACTGTGCGGCTGGCGCGTCGCCTACCTGCCCGACGTGATCGTGCCCGCAGAGATCCCCGTCTCTGTTGACGCCTTCAAGCGGCAGCAGTTCCGCTGGGCCAAGGGTAGTATGCAGACGGCAAAAAAACTTTCCATCGCCGTCCTCGGCTCCGGGCAGCCCCTGTGGCGCAAGGTGCTCGGCATCGCCCATCTCACCGGCTACGCCGTCCACCCGCTCATGCTCCTCAACCTGCTCTTCCTGCTGCCGATGATGTCCTCCTTCAGCCCCGCTCTGAGAATCGCTTCCCTCTTTTCTCTCACCGCCATTGGCCCCCCGCTCATGTACTGGACCGCAATGCAAAGCCAGGGCGTCTCTGTCCGCCAGCGCATTCGCCGCCTCTTTGTGTTGCTGGGGCTGGGAACCGGCCTCTCCGTCAACAACAGCCGCGCTGTCTTTGAGGCCCTTCTTGGCGTCCGCAGCGCCTTCAAACGCACACCTAAGTTCGCCGTCACCCGCGCCAATAAGGACTGGCATACCAGCGCCTACGTTCTCCCCAGCGACCCCACCGTCTGGGCCGAACTCGTCCTCGCCGTCTACGCCAACGCGCTCCTGATATACAGTCTTCTCAACGGCTTCTGGTGGCTTTTCCCCTGGCTCTCCCTTTACGCCGGCGGCTATACCTATATCTCCTACCTGTCCATCCGCCAGGCCTGGGAAAAACGCGGCGCGCTGCGCCAGGAATTGGCTGCCGTACGGGAGGCGGGAGATTGACCGCCCAAAACGAGGGGGCAGCGCAAAGAGGCGGTAGCGAGCCTTCCTTGCCCGGCGACTCGTCCCTACCTGACGGCAGCCCCCTCATTCGACCCTCCATCCCATCGCACGTCGAAAATCCCGCCCGCCGCGCCCTGCTTGTCATGGCCAAACAACCCATCCCCGGCCGCGCCAAGACCCGCCTCGTCCCGCCCCTCACCAGCGACTCCGCAGCCTCTCTCTACCACTGCTTCTTGGAAGATATCCTGGCAACCGTGCGTGCCGCCGCCCACCTTGAAGCCTTCATGCCCGTAATCGCCTATACACCGGCAGCCGCATTCGGCTTCTTCCGCCGCCTCGCGCCCGATTTCTGGCTGATCCCACAGGATGGCTTGGCGCCGCCAGCCGGCCGCACACTTCCCACCGGCAGTCCAACCGCTATTTCCACGCCTCGGCCCGCTGCTGCAACGCGCTCCCAGTCCGCACGGCCGCAACAAGAGTCCCCCATCCACCGTCCCGAACGGCTGGGCGACCGTCTCCAATTCGTCCTCTCCACTGTTCTCGGTTGCGGCCTTCGCCAGGTCGCCGCCATCAACAGCGACAGCCCCACCCTGCCCGCAGACCTTCTCAGCTCCGCCTTCCAACGCCTCGACGATCCCCACGTCGACGCCGTCTTCGGCCCCTGCGCCGACGGCGGCTACTACTTCATCGGCGTAAAGGAGCCGCCCGGACGCCTCGTAACCGAAGTGCAGATGTCCACCCCAACCGTCCTCCGTGATACGTTGGTCATCGCCGCCGAAGAAAACATCCGCGTCGATCTGCTGCCCGAATGGTACGATGTCGACAGCGCCGCCGAGCTCGATCGCCTGTCCGCCGAACTCGTTTCCCATCCCGAACGCGCCCCCGCCACAAGCCGCTTCCTGACCACCCAATGGACGTCGACGTCATCATCCCAGCCCTGAATGAGGCCGGCAACATCGCCCAACTCGTGCGCGAGGCCGCAGCACAACCCGTCGCCCGCGTCATCGTCGCCGACAACGGCTCCACCGATGACACCGGACCCCTCGCCGCCGAAGCCGGCGCCCACGTGGTCGTTGAACCCCGCCGCGGTTACGGTTACGCCTGCGCCGCCGGCGTCGCTGCCGCAACCGCCGACATCCTCCTCTTTCTCGACGGCGACTTCAGTTCTCTGCCCGCCGAAATGCCCCGCCTCTTCCAACCCGTTCAACAAGGCCAGGCCGATCTCGTCCTCGGCTCGCGCGTGCTCGGCGATATCCTCCCCGGCGCCATGCCCCCCCACCAGCGCTTCGGCAACTGGCTCACCTCCGCACTCATGCGCCAGCTCTACCGCGTAGCCGTCACCGACCTCGGCCCCTACCGCGCCATCCGCCGAGACCTGCTGCAAAAACTCCACATGCAGGAGATGACCTTCGGCTGGCCCACCGAAATGATGGTAAAATGCGCCCGCCGGGGCGTCCCGATTCTCGAAGTGCCCGTCAGCTTCGCCCCCCGCCGCGCCGGACAATCCAAAGTAAGCGGAACCCTCCGTGGCTCAGTCCTCGCCGCCTACTACATACTCAGCGTCACCCTGCGCTACGCCTTCTCCAACTACTAGGCAAAAGCGAAACGTCGCGTCTTGAGCAACTATCCATCGATCATGGTTGTTGACCATCCTCTGGTGTTCACTAAAAACTAGAAACTCAAAACTAGAAACTCAATGACCCACCGCAAAGCAATCTACTGCATGGCTCTGGCAGCCATCTTTTTCAGCACAAGCGGCCTGCTGATCAAAATAATATCTGTGGGGCATCTGCCCCTGCTTGGAGTCCGCGGCGCCGTCGCTGCCCTGACAATCGCTCTCTTCATGGCGCGCCCGTTCCTGCCCTCGCGTCGGGCTCCATCGGCTGGCTCACGCCCGCGGCACTCGAATCCCCGGCTCAACTTCAACTGGTCGCTCCCCCAACTTGGCGGGGCATTCGCTCTCGTCGGCGCGCAGGCCTTCTTCATCATTGCTGCCCGTGAAACCACCGCCGCCAACGCCATCTTCATCCAATATACCGCACCAGTATTCGTAGCCTTCTTCGGCATTCACTATCTCCGCGAGGCCGTGAGCAAGCTGGACTGGCTTGCCCTTGCGGCGATTGTAGTGGGGCTCCTCTGCTTCTACAGCGACGGGCTCAGCGCTGGCGGTGCGGTCGGCAACTTCTTTGCCCTCCTTGCCGGCCTCACCTTCGCCTGGTTTCTCCTCTTCATGCGCAAACAAAAGGACTCGTCCACCATCGAAACCGTCCTGCTTGGCAACGTCCTCGCTGCGCTCCTCGGCCTCCCCTTCCTCTTCGGAGCCGCGCCGACCCCGGCCGACTGGGCTGGCATGCTCTTTCTCGGCGTCTTTCAGATCGGTCTCCCTTCGATTCTCATTGCCCTCGCTATCAAAGAGTTGACAGCGGTGGGAGCCGTCCTTATTCAGACCTTGGAACCGATTCTCAATCCCGTGTGGGTCCTTCTCTTCATCGGCGAGATGCCCACGCCCCTGGCGCTGCTTGGCGGAGCCATCGTGATCGGAGCAGTAACCTTCCGCTCAGTCCTGGCCAATCGGTTGCGGCGCGTGGCGGCTGCCTCCCAGTCCACAGCATGACAACGCAAGAACGACCACTGTGACCCGCTCGATA
>JAPPKT010000457.1 GCA_028819675.1 Caldilineaceae bacterium
GGGGGGGGGGGGCGCGGGCCGCCGCCGCGCGCCCCCCCCCCCCCCCAACACGGGTGGGCCTAATCGCCCCGACCGCCCAAAAGCGAAGAGAGAGGGGAGAGGAGTGAGGAGGGAGTGACACCGTATGGTCTGCCTGCGAAAAGAGCGGGTACTGAACGTAGCTTGGTTGCTTTCGCAGGTATACGTATGATCGTCCCAATATTGGGATGCACCGCCCGTGTACGAGGAGGGTCGCAAGAGAGCAGTTTCATGCTACACTAACTGCATTGTGTGGGCATATGACTCAAATTAAGGGGAGGAGAGAACCAATGTCTGACCTGAGCGCGGCATCGCTTGAGCACCGTTTGACGGAGGAGGAACGACAGACATTCAACGAGACCGGTATTATCTACGTGAGGAATGCTCTTTCGGCGGAGCAGGTGGAACATGGTGTCGAATTGACGGAACGGATCCACAAGGCGAAGTTGGCGGAGGGGCACGACCCGCGCATTGCGTTGTTCTATCCCAATTTTATTCCTGATGATCCGTATTTCATCGATCTGGTCGATTACGAGCGGGTTCTGCCCAAAGTTTGGGGGATCCTGGGCTGGAATATCTTTCTATATCACGCGCATCTGATTGTGACGCCACCCAACGGTGAGGAGCCGAATGACAAGACATTCAGCTGGCACCAGGACAGCGGCCGCGTCAACGTTGAGATGGAGAGCCATCCGCGGCCGCGGCTGTCGCTGAAGGTGGCGTATTTTCTGTCGGATACGAGCGAGCCGGGGCGGGGCAACTTCTGGGTGGTGCCGCGGAGCCACGTGCGGGATACGATCGACAGGCCGGAGAGCGGTACCGGCCAGCCTGAGGGGGCGATGCCGGTGCTGGCCAAGCCGGGGGACGCGGTGTTCTTTGACCGGCGGCTGTGGCATACGGCCAGTCCGAACTGGTCTGACATCACGCGGCGGGTTTTGTTTTACGGCTACGGCTATCGCTGGCTGCGGACGAAGGACGACATGACGGTCGACCACCTGTGGGATAGCGTCAGCCCGATCCGCCGGCAGTTGCTGGGGTGGAGCGTGAATGCGAACGGGCGGTTTTCGCCGACGGATGAGGACGTGCCGCTGCGTATGTGGCTGAAGAAGCACAGCCCAGCAGAGGCGGGGTGAACTGAAGAGGAGAGAGCGGAGAGGAGTGAGGAGAGAGTAGCGTTCTCTCACACATCGACTCCTCTATCCGCTTCAGCTACTTATAGGGCCAAGCGATTTCGAGGAAGGGCTGGTCCATGCCCGCTTCTTTGTCCATAGGCCTGGTTGCGTAGACTTCGCGGGGGGAGCCGGCGATTTTGTGGCCGTTCTCTTCGATCCAGTTGTAGACGGCGTCGTAGTAGCCCAGTATCTCCGGGAAGTGGGCCTGACGCAGGGTTAACGAAGTGTAAGCGATGGAGCCGCCGGGCAGGGTCCCGCTCTGGATGCTGCCGCTGACAGTGGGCACGGTCTTGACGGGGATGCCGACTTCGACGGGCCCGTTTTTGTCCTTGTTGACTTCGCCGTGGTAGATGGCGACGGGCTTGCCGTCCTGTTCAACGCCCGCTTCGGCAATCAAGGCCGCGATCTGCTCATAGGATTCGCGCAGGTGGACGTGGAGTTCGTCGATATTGACATGGCGGGTGATGCTGAGCATGTGGCGGTCCGGTTGTTCCAATGTACTGACTGTGGGGGACATAAGTGTCTCCTTTTTTTGTAGCTCGTATAGTGAGCCGTTGATGGGTACGTAGAAGGCAACTGTCTGGTCCTGGCGGCGGCGAAGGGCGGGAAGGGCGGTGCTTTCTGCATAGGGCGGCGCGTCGCGCAGGCTGATTTCGGTTTGCGGCAGCCAGCGTTTGTAGATGGCCTGCCACATGGCATCGCGGCGACTACCGTGGTGGTGAAAGACAGCATAGACTCCGCCTGCAAGTTGACGGACGTCTACGGGTCCGCGCGGCTGGATGGAAGCGTTCTTTTCGAGAAGGATGCCGGCATCTACCCGCATCTTTTCACTTGCGGTGATGTCCTCGTTGGGAAGGTCGCGGCAGACCTGTACGTAGGAGGGTGGTTCGAAGGGGTCGATGTCGGAGGTATCGTTTCCGGCCATGCGTGTGTGTTGTTTAAGCGTGGTCCAGACGGTTTCGCTGTCCGCTTCTGCGCCGACGCAGGGAATGTAGACCAGTTCGTGATCGGGTCGTTGGCGGATCTCAGGCTGCAGGAGAAGCGGTTCCCAGTTGTTTGCATAGAGTGTGGGCCGCCGGAGGCGGCGGAAGGTGCGGGGGCTGATCCGGAAGTGTTTCTTGAAGGCGCGGCCAAATGCGGCGGGCGTTTCGTAACCGGCTTCGAGGGCGATCTGCGTCACCTGGTCGCTGCTGAGGATGAGGCGGCGGGCTGCCCAGTCGAGGCGGATGCGGCGCACGTAGTCGCTGGTTGTTTCGCGCAGGTATGCTGCAAAAATGCGGTGGAAGTAGTAGGGTGAGAAGCCGGCTACGGCAGCCAGCGTCTCGACGGTCATGGGCGCGTCGATGTTCTCCTGGATATGGAGGAGGACGGCGTTGAGGCGCTCGCGATGGTGGAGGATTGTGTCTTCACGCGTCTGTACTGCGTTCTGGATCGTCATGCGGCCAGTATAGCAGAATGATATTGGGCAAACTATCCCGTTCTTGCTGTTTGTGCATACTGGTTGTTCATTTGGATTCGATCTCGCTGCCGTTGGTCTGACCTTTTGTTGTCAAGCAACCACCAGGGCACCCACAAGGGGTGCCCCTACGGGCCTGTGTATGCAGTCCAGCTTGGGCACGAGGACCAGGGCACCCACAAGGGGTGCCCCTACGGGTTGAAGTGCCAACGAAACCTAGTCACCAAGCGCACAGGCCGTTTTGGGCTACGCGTAAATTAGAGGAGGACGCTTCGATGAAGATTACGGAAGTTACGCCGATTGTCATGGACGCCGGGTGGCGCAGTTGGATCCTGGTGAAGGTTGAGACGGACGAGGGCATCACGGGGTGGGGGGAGTGCAGCGACCAGGCGGTGAACGGGGTGGCGGGCGCTGTGCGAGACCTGACGCCGGTGGTGATGGGGCGGGATCCGAGAGCGTTTGAGCAGCGCTGGTGGGATATGTACCGGGCGTTTCAGTCGAGTCCGGGCGGCATCGGCGCGAAGGCGATTGCGGGTATTGAACTGGCGCTGGTGGAGATCGCGGCGCGGGCGCGGGACTGCTCGGTTGTCGAGCTTTTCGGCGGCCCGACGCGGGAGAGCGTGCGGGTGTACTGGTCGCATTGCGGGACGAGCCGGATTCGCGTGCATGAGCTGATGGGCACGCCGCCGCTGCGTTCGATGGAGGATGTGGCTGCGCTGGGACGGGAGGTCGTCTCGAAGGGATTCACGGCGCTGAAGACGAACATTCTTTTCCCCGGCGATCCGGGACACGTCTACTTTCCGGGACGGAATCCGGGCGGCGCCACCGATCAGGTTGCGTCGAACGAGTTGATCGATCACATCGTTACGCAGATGGGCACGTTCCGGGACGCGGTGGGGCCGCATTTCGATCTGTTATTGGACTTGAACTTCAACTTCAAGCCGGAAAGCTGTCTGGAGATCGCGCGGGCGCTGGAATCGTTGCGTCTGATGTGGCTGGAGATCGATCTGTATGAGCCGGAGGCGCTGGCGGAGGTGCGGCGCAAGACGAGCACGCGTATCTGCACGGGCGAGACGCTTTACTATGAGCGCCAGTATCTGCCCTATCTGCAGGCGCGGGCTTCGGACTATCTGATGATAGACGTGCCCTGGAACGGCTTTGCGCCCTCGAAGCGGGTAGGAGAATTGGCGCAGACATTCCAGACGAACATTGCGCCGCACAATTACTACAGTCATCTGTCCTCGTTCATCAGCGCGAGCCTGTGCGCGGTGTTGCCGAACGTGAAGATCATGGAGATCGACATTGACGACGTGCCGTGGAAGGACGAGATGGTGTCGAACGTGCCGGAGATCATTGACGGGCAGATGACCACACCGTCCGGCCCGGGCTGGGGCGTGGAAATTGTGGAAGATGTGCTGCACGCGCATCCGGTTGTGTAGGGGCTGGCTTTTGAGCGCTAATTGGCGTCTGGCAAGGTGATGCGAATGACTTCTCCGACTATGCGAGTTGGCCCGTCGGGGCCGGGGATGGGGCGGTTGGGTGTGCCCTGGCCGGTGGAGACGTAGAGTGATC
The DNA here is from genome assembly GCA_028819675.1 of Caldilineaceae bacterium. The sequence continues at coordinate 4,219 of JAPPKT010000457.1, forward strand.
CGTCGGGCGCGAGGGTGATATTGGTTGGCATGTCGAGGGCGTCGGCGAGAACGGTCGCATTGACGTCTGCCTGGTGGGGCGGTGCACCGGCTGCGGCGGGCGGTGGGTAGACAGTGACGCGTCCGCTGTAGCGCAGGTAGCCGCCGTGGAGGGGCGTCTGGTCCGGGTCAAAGAGGTCGTAAGAGGGTTCAATCAGGTCGGCGTGCCCGCTACACATTTCGACGACATAGATATTGCCTTCAGAATCGACGGCCACATCGATGGCGGTTGTAAGGCCAAGTACGGCGTCGGTAATGGCGCCGGTGTCGGGGTCCACGCGCACGACGGCGCTGTCGCCGGTGATGACGGGGAGCTTTTCGCCTTCGATAACGAGGGCGCCAGAGAAGAGAGCGACCAGAAGGTCGCCGTTACGGGGGTCCACGGCGACGCCGGCGGGGACAGATTGCTGGCCGCTGGCGAGCGCGCCGAACTGTGTGATCTTGCGGTGTTCGGCGTCGGCGATGGTGACGACTGAGAGTGCATTGGCGGTGCTTTCGGCCAGGTAGATCTGGGCGTGATCGCGGGAGAAGGCGAGGCCGTTCATGTTGCCGCGGGCGGAGAGATTGCGTCCTATGCGCTTGTAGGGGCTGATCTCGTAGAGGCCGATGCGGTCGTGGCCGCCGTCAACGCTGAGGTAGAGGTGGCCATCGGAGTGGCGCAGCAGGTCGCCCGGACCGCTGACCTCGTCGCGCCAGGTCGAGTATTCCTGGAGCGCGTTGTAGGTGGGAAGGTGACGAAACCAGATGGTGAGTTCGCCTTCATCTTCGAAGTCACCATCACGGTTGTTGTCCTGGAAGTGCGAGAGTCTTCCGGTCCATTCCTGGGGATCGACGGCATTGTAACCGGTTCCGGCCTCAGCAACCATGAGTGAACCATCGGGAAGAACAGCGACGCCGCGGGGATTGGACAGCCCGGTCAGGACGGTCTCGACGATTGGCCCCTGGGGCACGGTGGGGCCGTTGTTACCGCCTTCATTCTGGGAATCGCGACCGCCGAAGCCAGGAAGGCGGGGCGCATTGCAGGCGGCAGAGAGAATTACGGCGGTGAGGAGTGCGGCGAGAAGTGCCCTGGCGGCAGGGGCAGATGCGATAAAACAACGCTGTTCCAGCATACCTATGACCAAAGGAGCGACAGTTCGGTTTCCGGATCGAAAAGCTGCACTTTGTCGCCGTCGAACTGAAGCCGCACCGGATCGCCAATTTGCAGTGGTTGGCGCGGATCGGCCAGAACGAAGAGATGCAGATCGTCGATACGCACATCCACCAAATTATCGCGCCCAAGCGGTTCAACCACAAATACCTCGCCTTGCGCACTATCGCTTGAACCGGCGGCACCCGGAATAAGAGTAATATCCTCCGGCCTGACGCCGGCGATTATCTCTTCCTTGCCTGCCGCCAGGCTGCCCCGCTCCGGCGGCAGCTTGATTTCAAGGTTTTGCCTCCTTGCCAGGAGGCGTTCCCCTTCGCGGAAAACCCGTACATCGAATAGATTCATTGGCGGGTTGCCGACGAAACCGGCGATGAAGATCGTGCGCGGCCGCTCGTAGAGTTCGTTGGGCGGCGCGTAGGCCTGGAGCTTGCCCTCCTGCATGACGGCGATGCGGTCGGCCATGGTCATGGCCTCCACCTGGTCGTGGGTGACGTAGATGGAGGTGATCCCCAGATCGAGTTGCAGGCGCTTGATCTCGCTGCGCATGGTCAGGCGCAGACGGGCGTCCAGATTGGAAAGAGGTTCATCGAAGAGGAGGAGGCTCGGTTCCTTGACAAGGGCGCGCCCGAGGGCTACTCGCTGCTGCTGCCCACCGGAGAGTTGGGCAGGGCGGCGGTCGAGCAAGTGGCCGATGCCCATCATATCGGCGACGCGCTGCACACGGTCCTCCATCTCGGCGGTGGGCGATTTCTTGAGTTTGAGGGGGTAGCCGATGTTCTGGCGGACGCTCATGTGGGGGT
>JAPPKT010000321.1 GCA_028819675.1 Caldilineaceae bacterium
CCGACCCCGGCTTCTTCACCTACCGCCACGCCGAACGCAACAGCCATATCACCCTCGCCCGCCCCAGCCACGGCGACCGCCGCATCGCCCTCATGGAGACGCACGACTGGCGCACCTGGAGCGAACCGGAAGTCATCTTCCATCCCGATCCCCTCGATCCGCCCATGTGCCAGTTCTACGGCATCGTCGTCCTCCCCTATAAGGGCATCTACGTGGGCATCCTCTGGATGTTCGAGACCGACCCGCTCGACCAGTGGCGCCAGAAGCTGGAAGGGAAGATCTACGGGGAGCTCGTCTACAGCTACGACGGACTGCGTTTCCAACGCTCCCTGCGCCAGCCATTTGTCGGCCTCAACGAGCTGGGCGAATATGGCGGAGGCAACATTTATCCCTGTTCGATGGCCGTCGACCACGAGGGGCAGATCCGCATCTATTCCGGCGGCACCAAAGGTGAGCATTTCCAGGCGCGTACGCTCAGCCGCGATGAGCCCGACTACGCCGCCATCCTCATGCACCGGCTGCGGCAGGACGGCTTCGTCTATCTCGAATCAAAGGCCGGCGCCGGCTACCTGACGACGCGCTGGGTGCGTCTCAACGACGAGCGCATGCTGCTCAATGTCCAGGCCCCCTACGGCGAGGTGCGCGCCCAGCTGTCGGACCTGGAAGGTCACCCATTGCCCGGCTACACTTTCGATCGCTGCGAACCATTCCGCGGCGACTCCACCGCCTGGCAGCCCCAATGGCAGGACAAAGCGGGCCTGGCCGAACACGTCGGCACACCGCTCCGTATCGACGTACGCCTCTACCACGCCCGCCTCTACGCCATCCACGGCGACATCGAACTCATCTACGCCAGCGACCTCAGGTGATTTGACACCCTCCCTCTGTAGCGCGTTACTCGAACCCAATCGGCGGCCATATGATGCGAAAACTATGGTGCGCGCTCATCGGTTGTGTCGTTTTCTCGTAAACGAACAGAGCCAGTGATCGTACGATGTCCGGGAAGCAGATGCGGAAGGGTATAATGGGATTACTATTTCCACAATTGACGTTGCGTGGTTCATCCTAGCGCGGGCCAAATGCCAGCGATGCCAGGGCCCTACGGAGGGTCTTCTATGACGACGCCTGAACAGATCACACAGTTGGTAGAAACCGGCGAATCCGAGACGCTGGAGTTCAAACTCAACACGAAAACTCGCCGTGAGGCCACCCAATCCATGTGCGCAATGCTCAACCATCGCGGTGGACGCGTCCTTTTCGGCATCACCCCGGAAGGCAATGTGAACGGCCAGCAGGTAAGCGATCAAACACTCAGTGAAGTAAGCGCGGAGATTCAACGAATTGAACCACCGGTCTTTCCGGCGGTCGAACGTATTCCTGTGGGCTCAAACTGTGATGTAATCATGGTGAGTGTCAATCAGGGCTATATGAAGCCGTATACCTACAGAGGAACTGCCTACCGCCGTGATGGAAATACTACCTTGAAAATGCCACGTGACGCGCAAGATCAGATGCTAATCGAACGGGTCCATAGCGAACACCGCTGGGAGAATGAACCCGCAACCGGCTGGACGGTTGATGACCTTGATTTATCTGAGATTCTGGTCACGGTTGAAGAATCGATCCGCCGTGGTCGTATCAGTGATCCCGGGACTCGTGATCCCGAAGAACTGCTGCGCGGCATGGGGCTTGTTAGGGATGGCGTGCTATTACGCGCCGGAGTTGTACTATTCGGAAAGACCGAGCGAGTCGAGGTCGAGATGCCGCAGTGTCTGCTACGGGTCGCTCGTTTCCGCGGTGGCGGCCGCGCAGAGTTCCTTGACAATCGACAGTTTCGTGATAACGCGTTTGGGCTTCTCTTGAGGGCAGAGCGTTTCCTGCGAGACAGCTTGCCCGTGGCGGGCCGCATAATGCCAAATCTCTTTGAGCGGGTGGACGATCCCCTTTATCCACCGGAGGCTTTGCGCGAGGCGTTGGCAAATGCATTTTGCCATCGGGATTATACGATTGGGGGCGGTTCAGTGGCTGTGGCCATCTACGATGATCGGTTGGAGGTAACCTCGTCCGGGACGCTGCACTTTGGGCTGACCGCGGAGCAACTGTTCCTCCCCCACGAGTCGCTGCCCTGGAATCCCTTGATCGCGAACGTGTTTTATCGCCGCGGTATCATAGAGCAGTGGGGACGCGGGACGATCAAGATGGCAGAGCTGACAACTTCGGCTGGTCTGCCACAGCCCGAAATCGAGGATGCAGGCGGTTGTGTGACCGTACGCTTTCGGCCAGGTGGCTACGTGCCGCCCCAGCGCGTAGAACGGAACCTTACCGAGCGGCATCAGGCGATTCTCGCTCTTCTCGACCGAGCTGGTCGCGGACTAGCGTTGCGCGAAATTCACGCTCAATTGAAGCCGCAAGCTACTCTCCGGCAGGTGCGGGAAGATCTGGCCATTCTACGAGCTCTAGACCTGGTCGTGCCCAAAGGTCTAGGTCGAGGGGCACGCTGGCACCTCTTGTAGATACTGGTCTTGCATTGGCCAATTCATGGCTAATTCTGGCCAATTCATGGCTAATTCTGGCCAATTCCCGGCTAATTCTGGCCAATTCCCGGCTAATTCATGGCTAATTCTGGCCAATTCATGGCTAATTCTGGCCAATTCATGGCTAATTCATGGCTAATTCATGGCTAATTCATGGCTAATTCTGGCCAATTCATGGCCAATTCATGGCTAATTCCGGCCAATTCCATAACCCGCGGCGCCAACCCAACCGCAGTCCACCCTTCTCGGAGATCAGGCCATGACCAACGAAACACTCTACAACGGCATCACCCTCCCGCAGACCTGGCCGCCGCGCAATGTGATCGAAAGCTCGCGCGAGCCGATCCCCGTCCCCTATCTCGCCCACCCTCCGCAGGTCATCCCCATCGACCTCGGCCGCCAGCTCTTCGTGGACGACTTCCTGATCGCAGAGACCTCCCTGACACGCGCCTATGGCAAACCGGAAATCCATCCGCAAAGCCCGGTGCTCAGCCCCGAAACCGACGAGGAGATGGACTCCGGCTTCTGCCCGATGGCCGCGCCCTTCAACGACGGCGCCTGGTACGACCCGCAGGACAATCTGTTCAAACTCTGGTACATGCCCGGCTGGTTCCACAGCACCGCCCTCGCCACCAGCACCGACGGCATCCACTGGCAACGCCCGCAGCTCGACGTCACGCCCGGGACCAACCTGGTATGGCCGAACAACGATGGATCCGACCGCGACGGCTGTCTCGTCTGGCTTGATAGCGACACACCCGACCCCGCGCAGCGCTACAAGATGTTCCAATACTACCGCCACTACAAGCCGAGGCCGGGGCAGCCCCCGATCCCACCCAGCAGCTGGCCGTCCCAAATGGCCAGGGGGCAAATGGTCTCCGAAGGCTGGGCTCAGGTCTCGCCCGACGGCATTCACTGGAGCGATCCCGTCATCACCACGCAGGTCGGCGACAACACAACCTTCTTCTACAACCCCTTCCGCCGCAAATGGTGCATGAGCATCCGCCGCTCCGGCCGCATCGACGAGAACACCAGTCTGCGCGCCCGTTTCTACAAAGAATCGGACGATTTCCTGCAAGGCGCGCAGTGGGACGTGGATAGCGACGAGGTCTTCTGGCAACGTATCGACCACTTCGACCTGCCCGACCCCGCCCGCCCCGACCATCGCGTCGCCCTCTACGACGTCAACGTGACCCCCTACGAGAGCCTCATGCTGGGCCTCTTCGCCATCTTCCGCGGCCCCGAAAACGACATCTGCGCCGCCGAAGGCGTTCCCAAGACCATGGACCTGGAGCTGACCTACAGCCGCGACGGCTTCCACTTCAGCCGCCCCGACCGCACCCCCTTCCTCGCCTCCAGCCGCAGGATTGGTGACTGGAATCGCGCCTACCTCCATGCCTGCGGCGGCCTCTGCCTCGTCGTCCACGACCGCATCTACTTCTACTTCGCCGGTTTTTCCGGCCTGTCGCCAAGACTGGGCTCCGCCGGTAGCGGGGATACTGGCGTTGGGGATACCGGCCTATCGCGGCGCGTCATGTACGCCGGCGCCAGCACCGGGCTGGCAACCCTCCGTCGTGACGGCTTCGCAAGCATGGAAGCCGGCGCGGCAGGCGGTACGCTGACCACGCGGCCCGTCACCTTTAGCGGGGACCGCCTCTTCGTCAACGTCAATGCCCCGCAGGGTGAACTGAGGGTGTCCGTGTTGGACGGAAACGGGAATACCGTGGAAGGGCTAAGCGCCGATGCCTGCGCTGCGCTCAGTGTGGACAGCACCTGCGCCGAGGTCAAATGGTCGTCCGGCGCCGGTCTCGCCGCGCTGGCCGGTCAACCATGCAGACTACAGTTCCACCTGCAATCAGGGCAGCTCTTCTCCTTCTGGGTGACCAATGACCCCGGTGGCGCCAGCTACGGCCACATGGCCGCCGGCGGCCCCGGCTTCACCAACGGCCGCGACCTGCCTTGACCGCAACGGCACACGCAGTTCGTGGCTCACCGTGGCTGAGAACGCCCATCTGAGCCTGTCTATCTCTTCAAGTACTGCCAAGTCCTCTATCGTCACGACGAAGGGATCCACCTCTCTTCTCTACGTCATGTGGATGGGGGTCGTGTTGATGAGTGACGTGACCGAATTGCCGCTTGGGACTCTGAGCTCGATTTCCTCGGCGCCAACCGTTTCTACTGCGCGCAGCGTCTGGGCGAAGGATACTCCTGCAAAGAAGTCTCTCTATCGGTTGCCCAGCGAACTTTGACCAACCCCAGTAGTTGCTGGACAACTGTATCTGGCGTTCGAATGGCTTCAAAGATTCTCGCCGCTTCCCCATTGTATGACACCGCCTCGTAGGTCGAAGCATTCAGTACAACAACCCCGATAGTCGAAGTGTCTATAGGAGTTTCCAGGCGAGCCCAGGGCTTTTCTGTCCTGATCGCGCTTGGCATTGGCAATGACCAGGTCGGCCTGAGAGGCGAACATAACCAAAGTCTCTCCGTCATCTGCGGCAAAAAATCCCTTTTCCCTACCCTTTTCGCCGAGGAAGAAGCTGCTCACAATTTCGTCGCAGTTGCGGTTGAGCGCGGTCAAAAAGAGGGGTGGGGAATTCACGGGCATTGGGGGTTGGAACTTTGAAAGACCCAATGCACGCATGCGCCCGTTAAAGTCCTTGAGCCGGAGCGGTTCTTGAATCCGGTCAAGATAGTCGAATAGCCCGAAACCCTCGTGCCAGCCCCACATCTGATGTCTCTCTTCCTGCGTCTTCCCGGATGCAAGAAAGTCCTGAATCTCTCCTGAATCACTGATTCGAGCTGTTGCCCCGCAATTGATGTTGGTCAGCGGGCGTGCGCTGTCCAAGACGCCTGACAAGACTCTCGAAATCCAGACTGTCGCTGATGCGGCGCCTCGCTTCGTTCAGACGGACCAGGCTGCCTCGCGGTGTATCAATTTCTGTTGCAGCTCTTCAACATGATTCATGTTTTCCTGCTTGCGGCCGGACAAGGGTACAGAGGTCTCGAAATGTTCAAACGTCGTGCAGGGGATGTGCGACCTGTTCAGACACTGTTCTGAGGATCGATTGTGGGCTCTTATGTCCAAGAGTTCACAAAATTTCATCAGTTGAGTCCCACTTCCTCATCTTTTTTTCACACCTCGAGTGTATCCTCAGAGCTATTCCCCATGCTTACGGAAAATTCTGGATTGAATTCGACGAATAGGAACCGAAAAAGCGGGAAAAACGGTCTCTTGGCTCAACGCGCCGCAAGAATCGAGGGGAGCTGAAACTCTTGTAACGTTTTTCGCGTCTCGATTCGCCCCAATGCACCTTGTTTTTCCATTTCATGGTCTGGCAACTGCCATCAGCCAGAATATTCACTCAACCGAATGGGTGAGTTTTCTGCTGGCAATGCCAAGTGCAACTGTGGAGCTGCAAGGCTGAGATAAACTCGCTGTTCGTCATTCAAAGAGGGATACCAATCTGGGCGTGATCTGCAATGATCGAAAGGAACACCAGAAGATGCGACTGATATGTGTCCCGGTTCGAAGAGTTACGCGGGTCGCACTTCACTCTTGGCTGGCATTGTTGGTTCTCCTGGCAATCTCTTTGCCGGTGGCACTGCCTGCCCGCGCCCAAAGTCTCGACATGGTAAGGGCCAGATATAAGGT
>JAPPKT010000288.1 GCA_028819675.1 Caldilineaceae bacterium
ACATCCCGCTCCACCGCTACCACATGGGTTATGCGATCAGCAAGAATGTCGGCGGAATGGATGAATACGCCTTGGGTGGCATGCACGACTACCAGTGGTCGAAGCTCAACGCCCATCTGTGGTACAAAATGGAAGAGTAGATCCCTTGCCACTGATCCCACTCTGCTTGTCACCCAAGCAGAGTGGGATGCACCTTGGCGCTCGCCTTAGGTCCTCCTGAAATCCAGCCATGACCCGATACATCATTCGCCGCCTCCTGATCGCCGTCCCGGTCTTGTGGGGCATCATCACCCTCACCTTCATAATCAGCGAAATCATGCCCGGCGACTACGTCGACGCGCTCGTCCCCCCAGGTCTCAGACTGGAAATGGGCGTAGATGAGGCCCAGCTCCAGCGGCTGCGCGAGTCATACGGGCTGGACAAACCGGTCGTCGTACGCTACTTGATCTGGTTGCGTGAACTATTACTGCACGGCAATCTCGGCTATTCCTTTGTCACTGGACAACCGGCCCTCCAGGAGATGGCCCAGGTGTTGCCTGCAACGCTGCAACTCTCCGTCGTTACGATTCTCTTTTCCCTCGTCGTCGGTACCTCCCTGGGTATCATTTCAGCCATCAAGCAGTATTCCGTTCTCGACCATCTTCTCACCTTGCAGGCCTTCGTCTGGATATCCACGCCCGGTTTCGTATTCGCCATCATCGCCCTCTACCTGTTCTCACTCAAGTTGCCCCTTTTCCCGACCGGGGGCAGGGCGCCGCTCGACGGTCCCGACAATTTTCTCGTCCGTCTCCACTATCTGGCGCTGCCCGCTCTTGTTCTCGGCTTCGAGGGGCTGGCCGGCCATATGCGCTATGCGCGCGCCAGCCTGTTGGAGGCTCTTGGCGCCGACTACGTCCGCACCGCCCGTGCAAAAGGCCTGCCTGAACGCTCCGTCTATCTGGGCCACGCCTTTCGCAACTCGCTGCTGCCGGTCATCACCATCGTCGGCCTCTCCCTTCCGGGCATTATCGGCGGCTCATTCATAATCGAGACAATCTTCGTCTGGCCCGGCATGGGCAAACTGGGCATGGAGTCGATCTTCATGCGCAACCAGCCCATGATCATGGCCATGAACCTGATCGGTTCTTCGATGGTGCTGTTCGCCAATCTACTGGCCGACATCACCTATGCCTGGGCCGATCCCAGGATCCGCTACGAGTAAGGTGCGTAGTATGGTCGATTCCACAGCCGCGCCGGCAGACGGCGCACACGAGGCGCGGCAGCCGGCTTCATCGCAGATTTCGCCGGACGTATTGCAAGCCTTGCCCAAGGCTGAGAACCGCTCCCTGCAACGCTTTCGCCGCCACCGTCTGGCCGTCTTAGGCTTGGCAGCTCTGTCCCTCTTTGCCTTGGTCGCCATACTTGCGCCTTTTGTAACCTTCCACGATCCCAACGGCATCGACCTGACCGTGATGCGGCAGGCGCCCTCTCCGGCTCATGTACTGGGAACCGACCCGCTCGGTCGAGATGTTTGGACGCGCCTGGCGTATGGCACAAGAGTCTCGCTCGCGGTCGGCCTCGTCGCCGTCAGTATCTATACCACCATCGGCGTCGTCCTCGGAGGACTCGCCGGCTATTTCGGCGGCCGTGTCGACATGGTTCTGAGTCGCTTCACCGATGTCATGATGTGCTTCCCTTCCTTCATGCTTATCGTCACCGTCGCCGTCGTCCTGCCTCCTAACATCTTCAATGTCATGATTATCATCGGGATTTTTGGCTGGACCGGAATAATGCGCCATGTGCGCGCCCAGTTTCTTACGCTGCGCGAGCGGGACTTCGTGCTGGCCGCGCGCTGTGTCGGTGTGAGCAGCGGCCGCATCGTCTTCCGTCACATCCTCCCCAATGCGATAGCCCCGGTGGTCGTGGCGGCCACCATGGGCTTGGCCGGGGCCATCATGACCGAGTCCGCTTTGAGCTTCCTCGGCCTGGGCGTCCAGGAGCCTATGTCCAGCTGGGGAAGCATGTTGCAGGACGCCATGTCGTTGCCCATCCTGCAGACGATGCCCTGGCTGTGGCTGCCATCGGCCGTTGCTATCGCCATCACCACACTCTCAGTCAACTTCGTCGGCGATGCACTGCGCGACGCGCTCGATCCCCACATGAGCCTCGATTGACATCCTGAAGAGTGACTCGGAGTCTCGATACGTTGAAGCCGTCCCCTGATTCGCCGTTTCCAGGCCGGAGCCGCATCCGTTACAGCCAGGAGATTCGCCTTTGAGTACACCGCCATGTGCTCCATTTGAGCCTGATGACCATACAGTTGCGTTGTTCAATTTCGACGAGGGCGAGGGCAACCAGACCACCGACGCATGCGGAGACACCCAGCTAACCCTCCGCGCCCATCGCCACGCGCAGTGGGGCTCGCATCCGGGCTTCGGCGCCTGCGCCCGCTTCGATCGCCGCACCGACGACGCCAACCTGCTTGTCGGGCCCGCCAACAACGACAAACTCCACCTCCGGCCCTGCACCTCGGAGTGGACGGTCGAAGCCTGGGTGCGCTACACCGGCACAGGCGGCCTCGAAGAAGGACACACCTATCTCAACATCTGCGGGACCGAAGACGAAGGGCTGGGCCTCCCCATCGGTATGCGCGGCGGCTGGAACTTCTCCCTTCACAGCTTTACACGCCCCGGCACCTTGCAGGCTGGGCTTTTCCCCGCCGCCCGCTTCATGGGTTCCCCCCGCGGTCGCGATCCCAATCACGACACCAGCGGTCTCCTCCTCCAAAACGCCAAAGCCGGCGGCTGGACAAGCGCCGACCCACCCAGGATCAAAGACAACAACTGGCACCATGTTGCCTGGCAATTTCGCTATCTCGACCAGACGCACTTCTTCTTTCTGGACGGCCAGCTCATCCGCCGCGTCCAGCTCCCACTCCCCAACGATCTGCAGGGACGCGTTGTCAACGATGCCGAAAACGTCGGCGTCCCCTTCGTCGTTGGCGGTTTCATCCACTCCCAGGACCCGCCAAAACTCCCGGCGTTCGGCAATTTCGAAGGCGAAATCGACGAGATCCGCATCTCCAGCATCATGCGCTATCCGGTAGCGGATCGGCTGTCAATCGTTCGCCGCGAACTGCCCCCGGCTACCTTCAAAGCCCCTTACTCAGTTCAATTCTCGACCGACGCCGACAGTGGCCCCGTCCATTGGGAGTTGGCAGAAGAACGGCTGCCCGCAGGGCTGACGCTGGACAGCAAGACCGGGTCAGTCAGCGGCAAGCCAACTCTGGCCGTAGAACACCAGCCCCTCGATCTGATTGCCTCCGACACCAGCGGCAGTACCGACCGCCACCTGTTCCACCTCAGCGTTCACCGCGGGCGGGTCGCCACTGGTTTACTGCCTCCGGCTTTCGCTGGAAACGAATATCGCGCCAGGATCCAGACCAGTTACATGGTCGCCCCGGTCCAATGGTCGCTTGCAGGTGGCAATCTGCCCGCCGGACTCCGCCTCGACCCGGAATCGGGTGAATTGACCGGCACGCCTTCCAGCCCCTGCATCTGTCGCTTCCTCGTAAATGCTGTCGACGCCATCGGCCAGGCCCAGCGGGCCGAGATCGCCCTGAAAGTGCTGGCCGCCGAACTCCTCGTCATCGGACCCGACGAACACACAGTCGTCCTCTACGACTGGCAGGGGCCGAACGGCCGCCTCATCCCCGACGTGATGGGTGACGAAGAACTCACCTTGACCTGGACCAACATCGGCGGCGACAGGCGCGTCTCCTGGCCCGGCCGCAACGGTCGCTTTCCCCAGGATACCGGCCACGGCGAACACGGCTTCGTCGGACCCCAGCAAAACGACAAGCTAGACCTCCGAACATGCAAACAGGCCTGGACCGTCGAAGCCTGGATCAGACGGGGCGGGCCCCTGCAGGCATATGGCGTAATTGCCGACGAGCACCACCAGCCCTTCACCTTCGGCCACATCTGCGGCACCTACGACAAAACCGAACGCGGCATCTGGGAACTCTATCTCTCCTCCCACAATTCACCAGAAGGAACTATGGCCCCCGGCGTACACTTTCTGGGCGCAGAGCCCGAACAGGAGCTGATGGATCTGCATCCTTGGACGCGTCCCGATGGGCTCGTGGTGGGCAGAGCAGAAGCGGGCATCAACGATACTGAATGGCACCATGTCGCCTGGCAGTACGAAGCCGTCGAAGACTGTCACCAACTGTTCCTGGACGGCCTCCTGATCTGGCAGATGCGCAGCCCTGACGGCCGCAGACTGGTAAACAACCGCCGCCACGACGCCCAGTTCAGCGTCTCTACCCGCCTCAAAGGATTCGCCCGCTACGGTGGCGCATTCGACTTCCTGGGCGAGGGCCACTTCTTCGGTCAAATCGGTGAGATTCGTATTTCCTCCATCAAGAGGTATTGATCCTTTCTATAACAAATATCGGTCCAAAAAGGAGATAAACTGTGAGAAACTGGGGGCTTGGCCGCGGAAAATGGGTGTTTGTCGATTGGATGGGCGTAGAACCAGGCTACGGTACACAGTGGGGTGGCGCAATCACCGAGGGTTGGAGCGTCCCGCATGGAATAACGCTGAAAGTCCACGAGCCCGCAGTAGACCCTGTGCTGGTGATCGCCGCCGACCGGCCTTGGGAGCAGGGCTACATTTCAGCGTACTCAACGTTCCTGGAGGATGGAGGCACGCTCCGCTGCTGGTACGAAAACGGCGGCGGCATCGGCTATGCCGAGTCGCACGACGGCGTCACTTGGCGGAAACCCAACCTTGGCCTACAAGAGTGGAACGGATCTACCGAAAACAACCTGATCGACATCAACCGGCATGGCCACGGCATCTTCATCGATCCCGTCGCCGAAGAGTCCGAACGCTACAAAATGGCCAGCTGTCACTGGACCGAGACCGAGCGCAAAGTTCTAGGAGCCGTTTCCGCCGACGGCCTCCACTGGACGCCCCTGCCCCAGCCTCTGATGGAGTACCAGCATGCAGACACCCAGAACATCGCCCTCCATGATGCCGAACTGGACAAGTATGTACTCTACACCCGCCAAATGGATGCGCAGTCGAACCGCCGCGGGGTCAACCGGACCGTATCCGACGATTTCCGGCACTTTCCCGAATCCGAACCGGTCCTGGAAAACAACCCTCTCGATGCGCCCGACCTGGACATCTACTGCAGCGGCTATTCCCCCTGGCCCGGCGCAACCGACGCCCACCTGATGCGGCTCTCCATGTACGAGCGCACGCCCGACACCATGAACGTACATCTGGCCACCAGCCGCGACGGCATCTTCTGGCACAGGCCGCTGGGCCAAACCCCCTGGATCGAGACTGTGCCCTCTGCCGGTGGACCATACAAAACAGTCTATGCCTGCGCCGGGGTGATTCCTACGGGCAACAGCGAGTGGTCCACCTATGTCGGCGTCAACCGCAGGATGCACAACGAACCGCTCGAACGGAAAACGGGGGCCCTCGGCGAGTCGGGGCTGGTCCGCGCTTCCGTACGCGAGGACGGCTTCGTCTCACTCTCCAGCCGCGGACGCGGCGGCTTCTGGACAGTTCCCTTCGACCTGAACTCGGACTCGATCCGCGTCAACGCCCATACCCTATACTCGGGCTTCCTGCGCTGCCAGATCCTCTCCTCCAGCCCCGGTGACGTCGGCAGCGACACCCGCTTCATCCGCACCATCGAGGGCCACACCCTTGAAGACTGCCAGCCGCTTGTCGGAGATCACATCGACTCCCCGCTCACCTGGAACGGCAGCGCCGACCTGAGTCATCTGCGTGGCCAGACCATCCGCCTCAGATTCGACCTCTTCAAGGCAGACCTGTACGCCATTCGATTCTGAGTCAACAGGCAGCACGAACAGGAGATCGAGTATCGTCTCCGCAGGACTCTCGGTGACGTTTTTGAATATCAGTCTGGTCTGAAAAGAGCAAGTGCCGGGAGCAGTTCACATCTTTCTGCCCCGGCGCCATGCTTGACCCCCTCTTCCAGACTGTAAAAGCATTCGGTGACTGCTAAGTCCTTGTCAAATGGCGATCATCATTCAGCATGGCGAACGGAAATGCTCTTTCCTTATCAAACCCATCGCCCTTCAATGCTTGCTTTCACTGACTACTAGGGCCTTATGCTAGTTAGCGTTTGAAAAAAGTCCCCTGGTGAGATAACTTT
>JAPPKT010000041.1 GCA_028819675.1 Caldilineaceae bacterium
GGGGCCCCAACGCGCCCCCCTTTGGGGGGGGGGCCCCCCCCCGCAACGCCCCCCTGACACCAGCCTACGCCAACCGTGCGGCGCCGTCGCCGTCGGTCGCCCATCCGAACCAAAATGCAACGCCTGTGCGGTGGCCCGCCAGAACCCCCAAAGAAGGGCAGGCAAGGGGCACATCCGCGCCTGGCTCTGCCCCGCAGCCGCGACCAAACGGGTGGCAACGAACCCACTGACCACTGTATTAGGTTACTGCCAAAGACAGAAGGATATTCAGGAGGGGTCCCGCGGCACGCCGGCGTGAATGAGAGTGCCAGGGGGATCGAAGAGGTCTGTCAGCGCGCGAAAGACGGCGTCCGGCATCAACCCGCCGCAGACAACTACTTGCAGACCTGCCACTGCGCGCACCATGCGCAACGACTGTTCGACCTTTGCGGCCATGCCTCCGGTGACATCGGTGGCATGGCTGGCGCCGAGAGTTGCGTGTAGCGATTCAAAGGAGAGGGGCGTGATCTCTCTCAGCATGACTGCGGCCGGGTCCCGGCGGGGATCGCTGGAATATACTCCCTCTACTTCGCCTGCCAGCACAATCCGTTCCGGAGGAAGCTCCGGGGCCATCTGTTCGAAGATCTCTTCCGTGCTGGCAATTGTGCCGCCGCGTACGCTGTCGAGAGCCACGTCTCCGTGCAGCAAGGGCAGTAGGCCCCGCTCCAATGCCAGGCGAACCGTTTCCCCCGGACCGCTGACGACCCTGCCATCCTCGCAGCGAAGTGCCGCGCTGGGTTGCACGGTCCAGGCGGGCAGCTCTGCCTGCAGCAGGTGCTCGGCGACGATACGATTCAGACGCGCGGCTGCATCTGCCGTGGCGGCAAAACCATACCACCCGGCCTCGCTGGCGACGCCGCTGCGCGTGCCGTGCCGCTGCGCGCTGACGTGGCCGAAGCTGCCGCTGCCGTGCCCAAGGACCAGCTGAAGTCCTGGACGCGCCTTTCTGGCCCGGGCAATTTCCCTGGTCAGCCGCGCCAAAACATCCGGCCTGGGCGTTTCCGTTTGGTCTTTCTGGGTGATCAGCGAGCCGCCGAGCTTCAGATAAATGAGAGGCACAGTCGCTATCCGTCTACAAGTCGGCGCTTACCGATCCGCCGAGTAGAGCGGGCAGCCGGCTTCTGAGACTCGTCAATAGCGCCTGCTCCTGCTCCGGCAGGACTGTCCGCAGGTCGACAAGAAGCCGCTCATTCTGGATCCGGCAGATTACTGGCGGTTCGGCTCTGCGCAGGGCGGCGGCCGCGCTGTCCGGTTGCGGTATGGCGAACGCCAGCAGCACCGTGGGCAGGGTTTCGCCCGGCAAGCTGCCCCCGCCAACAGTGCTTTCCCCCGGGCTCAGCTCGGCCTCAATGTTCGCCTCGGCCAGTTGGCGCTGGAACTGGCGGGCGCGCTGCCGGACTTCATCCTCCGACTGCGCAATCATGCGCCACACGGGGATCTCGACCGGGGCTCGCCCCCGTCGATAGGACTGTAGCGTTGCATCCAGAGCGGCCAGGGTCATCTTGTCCACGCGCAGGGCCCTCGCCAGCGGATGCGAGCGCAACTTCGCAATCTGCTCTGCTTTCCCCACGATGAGACCTGCCTGCGGACCACCCAGCAGCTTGTCGCCGCTGAAGGTGATGATGTCCGCGCCCGCCTGCACACTGCTCTGCACCATTGGCTCCGGGGCCATCCCGAATTGGGCCGTATCAAGCAGCGTACCTGAGCCGAGATCGTCGATGACCAGCAGACGGTCGCCGGGCATCCGGCTCTGAACGCCGCCGGCAGGAGCACTCTCGACAGCCGCGTCCGCAGTTTCAGCGGCATCCCGCCCGCCGGCGGAACTTTGCCCGCGGGCGATCTCGACCAGCTCTGTCAGCTCCGGCTTCTTCACAAAGCCGACCTGTTTGAAGTTGCTGGCATGGATCCGCATGAGGGCGGCAGTCCGGGGGCCCATGGCGCCCGCGAAATCATGGGGATGCGTGCGGTTTGTCGTGCCGACTTCAACGAGTGTCGCCCCGCTCTGGCGCAAGACATCGGGTATCCGAAAACCGCCTCCAATCTCGACCAGTTCGCCGCGGCTGACGATCACTTCCCGTCCAACGCATAGCGCTGTCAGCGCGAGAAACACGGCCGCGGCATTGTTGTTGACGACGAGCGCATCTTCGGCTCCGCTCAACTCGCACAGCAGGCGGGCAGGGTGGGCGTGGCGGCTACCCCGCTGACCGGCCTCCAGATCGTATTCCAGTGTGCTGTACCCCTGCGCCAGGCGGACGACCGCCTCTTGGGCGGCGCTGCTGAGGGGAGTGCGCCCCAGATTTGTGTGAATGAGTACGCCGGTGGCATTGATGACGGGCCGCAGGGAGGAGGCGGAGGCCGCGAGCACGCTGTCCGTTATGCGTTCCTTCCATTCCTCTTCCGCTGGCGCCGGCTGTCCGTTGTGGATGGCCGTGCGCGCCGCGTCGAGTTCAGCGCGGGCTGCTTCGGTGACAGGTCCGCTCCCATGACTCGCAGCCAGTGCGGCGATCTCCGGCACCGAGAGGAGCTTGTCGACCGCCGGCAGTTTTCGATACTCCGCCCCTTCCCGCCCCTGCTTTCCACCACCGGAGGCGTTGGGAGATCGGTTGCGACCAGTTTCATTCATCGTTCAGTCATCGCGGCGCAGAGTAACGAACAGAGCAGGTACGACCGGGTCCAAAGTCGCCGCCAAACTGCGCCGGACCTAGGCTGAACACAGGCGCGGCAATCCGTCGACCGGCAGGTCCGCCAGAAGGGGATTGCCGAGGTCGCGTTCGGAAAGTTGCGGCGCGTCCTGCTTCCAACTGACGCCCAGCTCCGGATCGTTCCAGGCTACGCCGTGTTCATCCGTGTTGTCGTAATAGTTGTCAACGTTATAGGTGAGAACAGCATCCGTCAGAGCCAGAAATCCATGCGCGACACCTACCGGAATAAAGACACCCATCCGGTTCTGTTCACCGATCTGAAGGGTCTCCGTCTTTCGGAACGTCCGGCTGTCCGGCCGCAAATCGGCCAGTGCAACCTGAACCGTACCGTTCACGCAGAACCAGTAGTCCACCTGATGAAAGTGGTAGTGCAACCCGCGCAAAACGCCCGCCTTCGAATAGCTGACGTTCGACTGCACGCGCGCCCAGCTGCGTTGCGGAAACCACGCCTTCCGAAAGGTCTCCAGAAAGCGGCCCCGGTCATCGCCGAACGCGCGCAGTACAGTGAATTGAACGCCGTCAATCAGTTGTGAATCGGTAATCTCTGGCAATGCAATACCTCTGGCAGTTCCGACCCCGGGGAAGCGCGTCGGACTCTTTCATTGTCTGATTTTCTCTGATACTCAGCCCGCCCGGTGGGGCTTGGTGACTATGTGGTAAGCAATCGCATCCGCTCGATAATCCTGTTGATCTCGGCAGCTTTGAGCTGGTACGAGGCGCGGTTAACGATCAGCACCGCCTGGCTCTCCAGGATCGTCCTGATCTCCACCAGCCCGTTCATGCGCAGGGTGGTCCCGGTCTGGACTACGTCCACGATCAGGTCGGCCAGCCCCAGAATCGGCCCAAGCTCGACCGAGCCGCCCAGAGCGATGATCTCCGCGTTCACGCCTCTTTCGGCGAAGAACTGACGCGTGAGACGCGGATACTCGGTCGCGATACGGGGCTGGCTCATGTAGCGCAGCGGCGTACCATCCAACTGAGCAGATGAAGCTGGCTTGACGGCAAGGCCTGCAGCATCGGGGTTCTCTGCATGCGCGGTGGCCGACCCCGGCGCCGGGCCGGCAACGCTCAGGCGGCAGTGACCGAAAGGAAGCAGCAACGGCTCGTAGACCGCCCGGTCCGTCTCCCGCACCACGTCGAGGCCGCAGATGCCAAGGTCGGCCGCGCCGTGTTCCACATAAGTGGGCACATCGCGCGGCTTGGCCATCACAAAGCCGATTGAGCCGTCCGCCGCAGGCAGAATCAGTTTTCGGCTTTCCGTGTCGGTGGGTATCGAGAGCCCGGCCCGCTCGAGGAAAGACAGACTATCCTGTGCCAGCCTTCCTTTTGGTAGCGCAAACAGCAGCGACTGTTCGTTGCGGCTGTCCGGCGCGGACGGCTGTGACCGTACCTCTGTTCTCGCCTGGCCGCGATAGGGCGCCACTGTTGCTTGCGTCATTTGGACAGCTCTTCCCGACACATCTCCGTCCTGCCTGCCAGTCCGCCTTCCTCCAGTGGACCGAGCAGCACAAAGTCGCCCCGCTCGTCGCGGCGGTGATGCTGAAACCCGTCTTCCCAAACCAGGACGTCGCGTACGTCTGTCTCCGCTGCATAGGCGAAGGCAGCATCGAGCGGCCAGCCATTGACGTCCACCTGAATGTGCATCCCGGCCCGGCGCAGTCTCTGAACCTTGGCCACAGCATCCGGACTGCCCTGGGGCAGTGCCAGTGCGGGCTGAAGCCGGTGTTGGCCGGCCCCCGCGTCTTGCCCGTCCTGCCGCTGACGCGCCACCAACAGCCGGTCCACCCCCAGGGCAACGCCCACCGCCGGCTGCGCGGGTCCGAAACGGCCCACCAGGTCATCATATCTGCCGCCGCTGGCGACGGCAGTACCCAATCCCGGCGCCACCGCCTCGAACGAGACGCCAGTGTAGTACCCCAAATTGCGAATCTCGGTCAGATCGATGACAAAGCTGTCATGAATGTCGTAACCAACGAGCGCGTCAACGATTTCGCGCAAGTTCTGCAGGCTTTCGTGCATCCCTCTGTTCTGAATGTGCCGTTCTGCCAGGGAAAGGATACCGTCCACATTCTCGCCCACCAGTTGCGGCAGCGTCTCCACCGCCTGGCGCTGCCCGGTCCGCAGAGGCGTGTCCCGCAGAAACTCTTCCAACAGTGGCTCGCTCTTCCGCTCCAGCGCCCACTGCAGCTGCTGCGTCTGCTGCGGATCAAGTTTAAGCGCTTCCAGGAGACTGCGGTAGTAGCGGATATGCCCCACAATCTGTCGAAACTGAGTCAGCCCGGCAACCTTCAGGGCAGTGGCCGTCAGGGCCAGAATCTCGGCGTCGGCAGCCGGGTCCGGTGCGCCGAACAGCTCGCCGCCAGCCTGCCAGAACTCGCGCTGCCGGCCGGCCTGCGGTTCCAGGTAGCGGAATACGCTGCCCCCGTAACAGAATCGCTGCGGCATGGGCCAGTCGTGGAGCCGTGCGCCCACCAGGCGGGCGACCGGCGTGGTGAACTCGGGCCGCAGGGAGAGCGTGCTGCCGTCGCGGTCGAGAAACCGGTACATGCCGCTGCGCAGCCGGTCGTCATATTGAGCGCTCAGTGTTGAGTCAAACTCAAACATCGGCGGAATCACGTCGCCGTAGCCCCAGCCGCGGAAAGTCTCCATCAGCTGATCGAGGAGGCCCTGACGCATGCTGGCCTCCTCCCAGAAGTAGTCGGCGACACCAAAAGGGACGTGCCCGTTCATCTGCCCTGCTCGCGCTTTCGTTGCCTGTTGGCCTGAAGCTTCTCGATCTGTTCCTTCGGCGTGTATGAAGCCGCCCCGGCCGACTCGGCGCTGGACGCGCTCCTCTCTTGCGGCGTTAGTCCGCCCAATTCACCCAGAACGGCCACCTGCGATACCTTTCGCCTCGTTGAACTGCCGAAACACTCCGGGCAGGTGGGCTGCTCCTGTGCCGAAGCAATCGTTGGCCAGAGTCGGTCGAACAGGTTGTTGCAATCCAGGCAGATATACTCATATATCGGCATAACGATCTCCATTCCAACTCGGCTGCCAGCGTCCTCCGGCACTCTCTCAGCTTCGACTGACCACAGTATGCCAAAGGAAGAACGATTGCTCAAAGGTAGGCCCCCGCAGAAAGGATCGAGTACACGTTTGGATTGCCAAAGGCATAAACTCCCGCGACAGGTGTGCATCCAAAAATGGGGCGAACTCACGTAAACCTCGGGTCGCAACAGAACCATGTCCCGTCCGTCTAAAACTCTCAGTCAGAGGTAGCCCCGCCACTAACCTCTGACCACTAACCTCTAACCACTGACCACTGACTACTGACTACTGCAGTTCCGGGCGGTGGGGGGGGGGGGGCGCCCCCAGGGGGGGGGGGGGGGGGGGGGGGGGCCCCCGCCCCCCCCCCGCCCGCCGGGGGGGGGGGGGGGGGGGGGGGGGGGGGGGGGG